>NZ_JACKZK010000010.1:0-226811 GCF_014230245.1 Pseudomonas sp. MSSRFD41
GGGTCGCGAGTTCGAGTCTCGTTTCCCGCTCCAAATTCACAAGAACGCCGCTCATTCGAGCGGCGTTCTTGTTTGCGCTTCATAAAAGCCTCGCCACCACGTTGGTTTATCGCGTGCCCTAGTCCGGGGCTCCAGCGGCCTGCAGCCATGCCGGAAAATGATATTTGATTGATCGAATATGGTATTGAACCCAATGGCGCCGCGACCTGGTTTCTCCATCGAAACCAGCTTGCCCTTGACTATAAAAATAAAGGTACGCGTCGATGACCCCGGAGCGCCCTCGGCCATCACCGCCGAAAGTCGTGGCGGCAACCTGACCGATAGCATCATCATCCTTGGGGCCTTCCCTCCTGTTCAACCAGGTCAACCAACCCTTCGCCAGCGGACGTACGTCGCTCATCCACGCCATGGAGCAGCCTGCCGGGCCCTGAATGACGCTTGGGCTAGCCTGCTGTGATCTCAGGTTGCCGGGAGCAGAGGTAGGAACATGGTGCGCTTGATCGCCACGCAGGAAACCAATCGGATCGCCGCCAACTTCCTGTGCCATTTGGGTCGCTGCCTGCGGGACTTTGCCCCGGCGTTCGACTGGCCGGCGGCGCTGCACCTGAACGGCACCAGGCAAGTGCGCGACGGGCGGGTCGAGGTGATCCTCGATTCGCCCCTGCACCCGAGCAATATCCGGGGCTTGCAGGAGGAATGGCTGGCCTCCACCTGGCACTGGATCTGCCAGCGCCTGCCCGCAGTCAGCGGCAGTCGGGAGCTGCGCCTTGAACTGGATTACCCGGCGCCGGTCTACAAGGCGCTCTATGGCGAGATCTTTCCTGGGCGGATCGAGTTTTCCCGGCCCTGCACCCGATTGTCGTTTCCCGAAGCCTGGTACGAATTGCCGTTTCCGGCGGCCAACCCCTCTATGTCGCGCCTGTGTCATGAACAATGCCTGCTGGTCATGGCCCAGCTCGATGGCAACAAGAGCAATCTGATCGATGAGGTGCGGCGCCGCTTGCTGATGAATCCCCAGCGCGAGTTTGCCAGCCTCGAGGCCATGGCCGAACGGTTCAGGGTGACCCCGGTGACTTTCTACCGGCACCTGGCCAGGGCCGGGGTCAATTACCGCACGGTGGCCCTCGAGGTGCGCATGGGGCTGGCCAGGGAGTACCTGGAGAAGACTCGTATTCCCTTGCGGAAAGTTAGTTACACCCTGGGTTATGACTATCCGCCGAACTTCTACCGAGCGTTCAAGAAGTGGTTCGGCATGACCGCCCAGGAGTGTCGTTTCGGCCTGGAACAAGTCGCTCGTTGATCAACTGGCGGGTTGCCGCCTAATGATATTCGAATGCCGGGAGATGATATTGAGGGCACGTTGGGGTTGATGGATCTTGTTCGCTCGATATCCCTGGCGAAGGTGTCCACATGAGCCGCGACAAGAACAACAACTTCAAGTCGAGCCACACCGGGCATGGCACCGCAAAATCCGACACGGTATTCATCAACGGCAGCATCCACACCGTCGATGAACGACAACCCTGGGCCGAGGCGGTGGCGATAAAGGACGGGGTCTTCGTCGCGGTAGGCAGCAATGCCCAGATCCAGGCGCATGTCGATGAACCCACCCCCGATGCATGCCCTGGTCCGCGCCTATGGCGAAGGCGTGTGGTACCAGGCCGCGAGCGGGGTGGTCGGGACCCAGTACGTGCACGTCTGCGAACATCGCCTCGATGCCCTCAAGACCCTGGATCATGCCGGTGACTTGACCTTGCGGGTGGAGGCGGCGATCAGTTGGCAAGACGATATCTTCCCGGTCAGGCGGCGTTGGGAGTTGCTCGCCGGCGAGCGGCACTTCTATCGCAGTGCCCGCTTGAATGCCGGCGCGGTGAAGTTCCACTTCGACGGCACCCACGAGACCCAGACCTCGTATTTCGCCACGCCCTACAGCGGCGCCGGGCAGTGGCGCGGCAGCCTGAACCTGACCCCGGAGCACATCACCGACCTGGTGGTGGACCTGGACCGCCAGGGCATCCGCGTGATCGCCCACTGCACCGGCGATGCGGCGTCGGATATTTGCCTCGACGCGGTGGCCGAGGCCCGGGCGGCTCAGAGCGAGAGCAGCAAGCGCCCGGCGAACAGCAGCAAGATCAGGCCCATGCCGCGTTCGAACCAGTGACCCAGGCGCATGAACAGCGAGCGCACCCGGGCGCTGGAAAAGAACAGCGCGACGATGACGAACCACACGCCGTTCACCAGGCACATCCAGGCGCCATACAGGGCCTGGATGCTCAGTGGCGTGCTGGCGCTGACCAGGGTGGTGAAGATTGCCAGGAAAAACAGGGTCGCCTTGGGATTGGTCGCGTTGGTCAGGAAGCCGGTGACGAAGGCCCGGGCCGCCGTCGGTTGCGGCTCCTGGCCGGGCGAGTCGCCGGGCAGGGCGGACTTGGCCTTGCTGCGCAGCAGGCTGAGGCCCAGGTACAGGATATAGGCGGCACCCAGTAGCTTGGCGGCGTTCAGCAACCAGGGCGTGGCATGCATCAGGGCGCCGACCCCCAACAAGGTATAGAGCACGTGGACCGAGATGCCGGCGCCGATCCCCAGGGCGGTACAAGTGCCGATCATGCGGCCGAAGCGCACGCTCTGGCGGATGGTGACGGCGAAGTCCGGCCCGGGGGCGAGCACGGCGAGAAAGTGAACCACTGCCAGGGCGGCGAATTCACCGAGATAGGTGGACAGCATGGAAGCTCCGTGAGACAGGTTGAAGGGGCGAGGGGTCAGGCCAGGTCGTAGCTGACCGAGAGCACGCCCTTTTTTTCCGTTACCGATTCAATGCGTACCTGGCCCAGTTCCCGCAGTCGTTGTACATGGGTGCCTCCGCAGCCAAAGGCCGGCAACGGGCCGAAGCCGACCTGGCGCATGCCGTCCTGCAGCTCGATGCGGCGCTGCAAGTCCGCGCTTATCCATTGCTCGATGGCGCTGTGCACCAGGTCGGCATCGATGGCCTGTGCTACCGGCCCCGGCTTGAACGACACCCGGCCTTCGCCCGGCCAGTGGTGGGCCTTGACCGGTATCCAGCCCTGGCTCTGGCCGAAGTGGCCGATCAGGTGCCCGGCCGAGTGCATGCGGCTGTTGAACAGGCGTGGGTCCGGGTCCACCCGGGCGATGAAAGAACCGGGCTCCAGGGGCTGGGACAGCTGGTGCAGGATCCGTTCGCCCTCCTGCAGCACCCGCAATACCCGGGCCTCGCCAATCCAGCCGGTGTCGCTGGGTTGGCCGCCGCCCTGGGGATGGAACGGCGTGGCGTCGAGGGTGGCGATGAACGAGTCGTCCACCTTGGTGCAATCCAGGGCTTGCACCGGGGCATTCAATTCATCGTCTTGGAAATACAGGCGCAGCGTCATGGTCGAGACCTTGCAAGTGAGTGTTTTTTTATTATGTGGCGGCCTCGATTGCGTGATAATCCGTTCGAAACTCAATGGACTATTGCGTCATGAGCATAAATCTATCCCTGCCTTTGCTGGCCGAAATGGCCATTTTCGTCCGCGTGGTGGAGACCGGCAGCTTCTCCGAGGCCGCGCGCCAGCTGGGCTCTTCGCCTTCGGCGGTGAGTCGCAGCGTTTCGCGCCTGGAGAAGGCCCTGGCCACCCGTTTGCTGCAGCGCACCACCCGCAAGCTGCGCTTGAGTGACGGTGGCGAGGAAGTGTTCAAGCGCTGCCGCGAGATGGTCAGCGCGGCGCGTTCGGTGATGGAGATCAGCGGCCAATTCACCCACGAGGCCGAGGGCGTGGTGCGGGTCAGCGTGCCCAAGGCGGTGGGGCGTTTCGTGGTGCACCCGCACATGCCCGAGTTCCTGCGGCGTTATCCGAAGGTGGATGTGGAGTTGCTGCACGAAGACCGGGACGTCGACCTGATCGACGATCATGTCGACCTGGCGATCCGCATCACCGACCGGCCGCCGCCCGGGTTGATCGGCCGCCAGTTGCTGCGCATCGACCATCTGTTGTGTGCCACGCCGCAGTACTTGGCGGAGCACGGTACGCCGGGCCATCCCCAGGACCTGCGCCAGCACAGTTGCATCTACCTGGGCGAGACGCCCAGCGACGCGCGCTGGAAGTTCACCCAGGGCAGCAAGGCGGCCACCGTGGCGGTGCGTGGGCGCTACGCCGCCAACCACACCGGCGTACGCCTGGATGCGGTGCTGCAACACCTGGGCATCGGCAGCCTGCCGTACTTCACTGCGCGCCATGCCCTGGAGCAGGGCTTGATCGTGCAGGTACTGCCGGAGTGGACCTTCCTGGCCTCCTACCACGGCGGCGCCTGGCTGCTGCACTCGCCGACCCGCTACCTGCCGCCCAAGTTGCGGGTGTTCATCGATTACCTGGTGGAGTGCCTGGCCAAGGAGCCAACCTTGGGCCGGCCGGGCAGGGCACCCTAGTCGCCGACAAACCGCGCCCATGAAAAAGGCCCGCCGGTGCAACCGTGCGGGCCTTGATGACGCCAGGCGTATCGATCAGTGCTTGCTGTCCTGGTCGGAGAGCGCCAGCAGCTGTTTTTCCTGGTTCCAGTCGAAGGGCTCGTCGTTCTGCTCGGCCTCGTAGCGGCGCTCCTCGAGGGCCTGGTACAGGTCGATTTCCTCGTCGGGCATGTAGTGCAGGCAGTCGCCAGCGAAGTACCACAGCAGGTCGCGCGGCACCAGGTGGGCGATCTGCGGGTAGCGTTGCATGATCTGGCACAGCAGGTCCTGGCCCAGGTACTGGCTTTCAATCGGATCGATCGGCAGCGAGGCGCGCAGTTCATCGAAGCGCTCCAGGAACAGCGCGTGGCTTTCTTCGGGAACCTGTTCGGCTTCTCCCACGGCCACCAGGATGCTGCGCAGGTGGTCGAGCAGGACGAGATGATCGGCGACGGCGTTGGACATGACAGGGTCCTCAAGAGCAAAACGGGCGCGGGAGTATATAGCCCCCACGCCCGGTTTCATAATCGACCAGCCCAAGGGCGGTCGCTTAGCGGGTCTTGCCTTCGCTCAAGGTCAACTCTTCCTTGGCGAAATCATCCACATCGATGACTTTGCGCCGCGCTGCTTCGGCCGTGTGCAAGCTTTGCGCCTCGGCTGCCTGCAGGACACCGGCCTGCAATGCTGCGTCGATGATCGACTCGCCGGGGGCGGGTTTGAACTGGCCGCTTTTCAGCGCCTCGTGCAGACGCTTGTACTGTGGGTGCGCGGCGCTGAGCCGTTCGCAGGCATGCTGCAGGGCGCCCACCGGATCGTCCGCCGCTTGCGGGCGGTAGCAACCTTCCAGCACCGCTTCCAGGGCCGGGTCGCCCTTGGCCCGACCGATGATCGCCGCCACTTCGGCGTCCAGGCGATCCGAGGGGCCGGCATGGCGCCGGCCGAAGGGAAACACCAGGACCCGCAGCAGGCAACCGAAGGTGCGGCTGGGGAAGTTGCGCAGCAGTTCGTCCAGGGCCCGTTCCGAGTGGCCGAGGCTTTCTTCCATGGCCCAGGCCAGCAGCGGTTGCAGGTACTCCGGCGAGTCCAGGTCGTGGTAGCGCTTGAGTGCCGCCGAGCCCAGGTACAGGTGGCTCAGCACGTCGCCCAGGCGTGCGGACAGGCGCTCGCGGCGCTTGAGTTCGCCACCCAGGAGCATCATCGACAGGTCGGCGAGCAGGGCGAAGGCCGCGGCCTGGCGGTTCAAGGCGCGGAAGTAGCCCTGGCTGAGGCTGTCCCCCGGGGCTTTTTCGAAGCACCCCAGGCCCAGGTTCAGCACCAGGGTGCTGGCGGCGTTGCTCACGGCGAAGCCGATGTGCTTGAGCAGCAGGGCATCGAACTCCTTCAGGGCCTGGTCGTGGTCCTCGCGCCCGGCCAGGGCCATTTCCTTGAGCACGAAGGGATGGCAGCGGATCGCCCCCTGGCCAAAGATCATCAGGTTGCGCGACAGGATGTTGGCGCCTTCCACGGTGATGAAGATCGGCGCGCCCTGCCAGTTGCGGCCCAGGTAGTTGTTGGGCCCCATGATGATGCCCTTGCCGCCGTGCACGTCCATGGCGTGGCCGATGCATTCGCGGCCGCGCTCGGTGAGGTGGTACTTGAGGATCGCCGACAGCACCGAGGGTTTTTCCCCCAGGTCCACGGCGTTGGCGGTGAGCATGCGCGCGCTGTCCATCAGCCAGGCATTGCCGCCGATGCGCGCCAGGGCTTCCTGGATGCCTTCGAAGGCCGCCAGCGGCACGTTGAACTGCTCACGTACCTGGGCGTACTGGCCGGTGACCAGGCTGGTGAACTTGGCGGCGCCGGTGCCCACTGCCGGGAGCGAGATGGAGCGTCCCACCGACAGGCAGTTCATCAGCATCATCCAGCCCTTGCCGAGCATGTCCCGGCCGCCGATGAGGAAGTCCAGGGGGATGAACACGTCCTTGCCGGAGTTGGGACCATTCATGAAAGCGGCGCCCAGGGGCAGGTGGCGACGGCCGATTTCCACCCCGGGGGTGTCGGTGGGGATCAGGGCCAGGCTGATGCCCAGGTCCTCTTCGGCGCCCAGCAGGTGGTCCGGGTCATAAGCCTTGAAGGCCAGGCCCAGCAGGGTGGCGACCGGCCCCAGGGTGATATAGCGCTTTTCCCAGTTCAGGCGCAGGCCGACGGTTTCCTGCCCTTGCCACTGGCCCTTGCAGATGATCCCGGTGTCGGGCATGGCGCCTGCGTCGGAGCCGGCCAGCGGGCCGGTCAGGGCGAAGCAGGGGATGTCGTCGCCCCGGGCCAGGCGTGGCAGGTAGTGGTTGCGCTGTTCGTCGGTGCCGTAGTGCAGCAACAGTTCGGCCGGGCCCAGGGAGTTGGGGACCATGACCGTGGACGCCAGGTCGCCGCTGCGGGTCGCCAGCTTCATTGCCACCTGGGAGTGAGCATAGGCCGAGAAGCCCTTGCCGCCGTACTCCTTGGGAATGATCAGGGCGAAAAAACCATGCTCCTTGATATGCGCCCAGGCCTCGGCAGGCAGGTCCATCTCCTGGCCGATCTGCCAGTCGCTGACCATGGCGCAGAGTTCTTCGGTGGGACCGTCGATGAAGGCTTGTTCTTCCTCGGTGAGCCGGGCCTTGGGGTAGGCCAGCAGGGTGCTCCAGTCTGGACGCCCGCTGAACAACTCGCCATCCCACCACACGGTGCCGGCGTCGATGGCGTCGCGCTCGGTTTGCGACATCGGCGGCAAGACCTTCTGGAACCAGTTGAACAGCGGGGCGCTGAAGTGCTTGCGCCGCAGGTCGGGTAGTAACAGGGGCGCGGCCACTGCCGCCAGGAGCACCCAGCACACCAGCAGCAACCAGCCGGGAGCGTGGCTGAAGAAGCCCATGGCCAGCAGGTAGACGGCCACCGCGCCCAGGGCGGGCAACGGCGCGGTGCGGCGGTGTGCCAGATAGGCGATGCCTGCCAACAGAACCAGTATCCACAACAACAGCATATTCAATCCTCCATGAGGCCAGGGACCCGAAGCACCTTCAGAGCTTAGCCGGCGTGCGACCAAGCAGGGGCCCGGGGCAGTGCGGGGCAGGCTGGCCTGGCCGGTGAACGTCGGCGGCACGTTCGGTCCGGATGGGTGAAGCAGGCCATGATCTTTGGCCGAAACGTCGTTATCTCCTTGCTGGATGCCCCTATAGACTCAGGGTTCACCTGGAGGTCATGCCCATGCACGAGTACCTGCGTCCCAGCCGCTTCATCGATAGTGACCACCCTGCGGTGGTGGAGTTCGCCGAATCTCATCGCGGTGTCGATCGTGATCCCCGGCAGCAGGCGGTGAGCCTCTACTACGCGGTACGCGAGGCCGTGCGCTACAACCCTTATACCTTCAGCCTCGATCCGGGAACCCTGCGCGGCAGCCATGCCCTGGCCACGGGGGAGAGCTATTGCGTGCCCAAGGCGACCTTGCTGGCCGGTTGTGCACGGCATTGTGGGATTCCTGCCCGGATAGGCCTGGCGGACGTGCGCAACCATCTCTCGACCCCGCGCTTGCTGGAATTGTTGCGCAGCGACGTGTTCGCCATGCACGGCTATACCGAGCTGTACCTGGACGGGCGCTGGGTCAAGGCCACGCCGGCGTTCAACCAGGCCCTGTGCGAGCTGTTCGATGTGGCGCCGCTGGAGTTCGACGGCGTGCAGGACAGCGTGTTCCATCCGTTCAACCGCCAGGGCGAACAGCTGATGGAGTACCTGGTGGACCATGGGCAGTTCGCCGATGTCCCGGAGCACTTCTTTTTCGACCACCTGAAAAAATGCTATCCGCATCTGATCGGCCAGCCGCAATTCACGGGACTGGGTGATATGCACAGCGATTTGAGTCGCGGCTGATCAGGCGTAGACTGCCCCGGCATTCATTACCGAGGGATGGTCATGTTGAAGATTTGGGGACGCAAGAATTCATCGAATGTCAGGAAGGCGCTGTGGTGCGCCGAAGAGCTGGGGCTGGCCTATGAGTCCCTGGATGCCGGCGGCGCCTTCGGCGTGGTGGACACCCCCGAGTACCGGGCGCTGAACCCCAACGGGCGGATCCCGATGATCGAGGACGAAGGCTTCGTGCTCTGGGAATCCAACACCATCGTGCGCTACCTGCTGGCCCGGCACGCCGCCGACACCCACTGGTATCCGGCCGACGTGCAGGCCCGCGCCAGTGCCGAGAAATGGATGGACTGGACCACCTCGACCTTCGCCGATGTATTCCGTCCCCTATTCTGGGGGGTACTGCGCACCCCTCCGGCCGAGCAGGATTGGGTGCGGATCGACGCCGCCAGGGACACCTGTGCCCAGTTGCTGGAGCGGGTCGACCAGGCCCTGGCGGACCAGCCTTACCTGTCCGGCCAGGAGATCGGCATGGGCGATATCCCCCTGGGCAGCTTCATCTACGCCTGGTTCGAGATGCCCATCGAGCGTCCGCCGCTCCCCCACCTGCAGGCCTGGTACCAGCGGCTGGCAGCGCGCCCGGCCTACCGTCGGGCGGTGATGACCGCTTTGACTTAATACCCACTATCGATACGCATGACTGTACTTGCAGGGCGCCGGCCCGCAACATGGCGGGCGCCCGGCAAAGTTGCAATCGGCCCGGCCTGCCCTTACCTATAAAACTTCCCCTTCTTGGTGCATGAATCCGATATGAGTTCCGCTCTGTCCATCCGGCAGCTAACCAAAACCTACGGCAACGGTTTCCAGGCCCTGAGTGGTATCGATCTGGACGTCGCCGAGGGTGATTTCTTTGCCTTGCTCGGTCCCAACGGGGCCGGTAAATCCACCACCATCGGCATTCTCTCGACCCTGGTGAACAAGACCAGCGGCACGGTGAATGTCTTCGGCCATGACCTGGACCGCCAGCCGGCCGCGCTCAAGCGCAGCATTGGCGTGGTGCCCCAGGAGTTCAATTTCAACCAGTTCGAGAAGACCTTCGACATCGTCGTGACCCAGGCCGGCTACTACGGCATTCCGGCGAAGATCGCCAAGGAGCGCGCCGAGCAGTACCTGACCCAGCTCGGCCTGTGGGACAAGCGCGATGTGCCTTCGCGCTCGCTGTCCGGCGGCATGAAGCGCCGGTTGATGATCGCCCGGGCCCTGGTCCACGAGCCGCGCCTGCTGATCCTCGACGAGCCGACCGCCGGGGTGGACATCGAGCTGCGCCGCTCGATGTGGAGCTTCCTTACCGAGCTCAACCAGAAGGGCATCACCATCATCCTCACCACCCATTACCTGGAAGAGGCCGAGCAGCTGTGCCGCAACATCGGCATCATCGACCACGGCACCATCGTCGAGAACACCAGCATGCGCCAGTTGCTCAGCCAGCTGCATGTGGAAACCTTCCTGCTCGACCTCAAGCATGACTTGCATGTGGCCCCGCAGCTGGCCGGCTATCCGACCCGCCTGGTCGATAGCCATACCCTGGAGGTCCAGGTGGACAAGGTCGTGGGCATCACGGCGCTGTTCAGCCAGTTGGCGCTGCAGAACATCGAGGTGTTGAGCCTGCGTAACAAGACCAACCGACTTGAGGAGCTGTTCGTGTCCCTGGTGGAGAAAAACCTGTCGAAGGTGGCGGTATGAGTTCGGAGTTCAAGCCCAACCTGGTAGCGCTCAACACCATCGTCTACCGCGAGATCAGGCGCTTCACCCGGATCTGGCCGCAGACCCTGCTGCCGCCGGCCATCACCATGGTCCTGTACTTCGTCATCTTCGGTAACCTGATCGGCCGGCAGATCGGCGACATGGGCGGCTTCACCTATATGGAGTACATCGTGCCGGGGCTGATCATGATGTCGGTGATCACCAACTCCTACGGCAACGTGGTGTCGAGTTTCTTCGGCAGCAAGTTCCAGCGCTCCATCGAGGAATTGATGGTGTCGCCGGTCTCGCCCCACACCATCCTCATCGGCTACACCCTGGGCGGCGTGTTGCGCGGGCTGATGGTGGGGATCATCGTGACCTTGCTGTCGTTGTTCTTCACCAAGCTGCAGGTGCACCACCTGGGGGTCACCGTGCTGGTGGTGGTGCTGACGGCCACGATCTTCTCGTTACTGGGGTTCATCAACGCGGTATTCGCGCGCAACTTCGACGATATCTCGATCATCCCGACCTTCGTGCTGACGCCGCTGACCTACCTGGGCGGGGTGTTCTACTCGATCAACCTGTTGCCGCCGTTCTGGCAGACCGTGTCCCTGGCCAACCCGGTGCTGCACATGGTCAACTCGTTCCGCTACGGCATCCTCGGGGTCTCGGACATCAGCATCGGCACGGCGATCAGCTTCATGCTGGTGGCCACCGCGGTGCTCTACATAGGCTGCGCCAGGTTGCTGGTGAGCGGGCGTGGCATGCGCCAGTAGGCAACGGCCCCATCAACAACGACAACGGCCTCCCTCGGGAGGCCGTTGTCGTTTCTAGCGCCGCTGCAGCTTGCGCCGCTGCCATTGGCGGCCGACCCACCAACGCCAGTACAGCATGGTCAGGCAATAGGCCAGGGCGCCCAGGGCCAGGCCGGCCACCACCGAACCCAGGAGGAAGGGTTGCCAGAGGGTGGCCAGCTGGCTGCTGATCCATTCCCAGGTGAGGCTGTCGGGCAGGGTGCGTGGCGGTACGTTCATCAGCCAGGCTCCTAGCTGATAGGTGCAGAAGAACACCGGCGGCATGGTGATCGGGTTGGTCAGCCATACCAGGCTGACGCTGATGGGCATGTTGCCCCGCAACCAGATGGCCAGCACCGCGGCCAGCAGCATCTGCATCGGGATCGGGATGAAGGCGGCGAACAGGCCCACGGCCATGGCGCGGGCCACGGAGTGCCGGTTGAGGTGCCAGAGGTTGGCGTCATGCAGCAAGGTGCCGAGAAAGCGTAAGGACTTGTGTTCCCGGATGCTGGTGGGATCTGGCATGTAACGTTTGAATAGGCGCCGGGGCATAAGGCTTCTCGGTCGGGTCAAGCGGCAATTATGGCTGGATTGTAAACAGGGCAAATTCAGACATTGTGACAAATGATAAAGCCGTGGCCGGCCGTCCTCGGCTAAGCCAAGGGTAGGGCTCGTCATGGATGGATTGGCTGATGCGAACAGGGATGCTGGGCTTGGCCGCGGGGCTTCTGGCGCTGGGGTTTCTGCCGGCCTTGCCGCCGCTCTGGTGGTTGCTGCCGGTATTGGTGCTGGCCGTGCTGCTGTTGCCGTTTCGTACACATCCGGTGGCATTTTTCCTATTCGGTTTCAGTTGGGCCTGTGCCTCTGCACAGTGGGCGCTCGACGATCGCCTGGCGTCGCGCCTGGACGGCCAGACTCGCTGGCTGGAAGGGCGGATTACCGGCTTGCCGGAGGTCGGGGCGCAGGTGGTGCGGTTCGAGTTGCAGGGGGCCCAGGCCCGACGCGAGCGCCTGCCACGGCGAATTCGCGTGAGCTGGCGTGACGGGCCGCCGGTCAAGAGCGGCGAGCGCTGGCGCCTGGCGGTGACGCTGCGTCGTCCCGTGGGGCTACTCAACGTCCAGGGGTTCGACTACGAGGCGTGGCTGCTGGCTCGGCGTATCGGCGCCATCGGTACGGTCAAGGATGGCCAGTTGCTGGCGCCGGCCCAGGGCGCCTGGCGCGACCGTTTGCGCCAGCGCTTGCTGGCGGTACAGGCCCATGGCCGGGGCGGAGGGCTGGCCGCATTGGTGATGGGGGATGGTTCCGGGCTGACGCGCGAGGACTGGCAGGTGTTGCAAGACACCGGCACCGTGCACCTGATGGTCATTTCCGGGCAGCACGTCAGCCTCCTGGCGGGGGTGATCTACCTTGCCGTGGCGGGGCTGGCGCGGCTAGGCGCCTGGCCCGCGCGTTGGCCCTGGCTGCCGTGGGCCTGTGGCCTGGGTTTTCTCGGGGCGTTGGGCTACGGGTTGCTCGCAGGGTTCGACGTGCCGGTGCAGCGCGCCTGCGTGATGGTGGCCCTGGTCCTGCTCTGGCGCCTGCGCTTCCGTCACCTGGGCAGTGGGTGGCCGCTGCTGCTGGCGCTGGATGCGGTGCTGTTGCTCGAACCCCTGGCCAGCTTGCAACCGGGGTTCTGGCTGTCGTTCGCGGCGGTGGCGGTCCTCATCTTCACCTTCGCCGGGCGGCTGGGGGCCTGGCGCTGGTGGCAGAGCTGGACCCGCGCCCAGTGGCTGATAGCGATCGGCCTGCTGCCACCGATGCTGGCCCTGGGCCTGCCCATCAGTCTCAGCGGTCCGCTGGCCAATCTGCTGGCGGTGCCCTGGGTCAGCCTGCTGGTGTTGCCGCCGGCTTTGCTGGGGTGCCTGTTGTTGCCCCTGCCGGTGGTGGGCGAAGGTCTGTTGTGGTTGGCCGGTGGGTTGCTGGAGGGGCTGTTCCGGGTGCTGGGTCTGATCGCCGGGTGGTGGCCGGCCTGGGTCGCGCCGCTGTTGCCCGGCTGGATCTGGAGCCTCGCCAGCCTGGGGGCGTCGTTGCTGTTGCTGCCGCCCGGCGTACCGTTGCGGATCCTCGGCTGGCCGCTGCTGCTGTTGGTGGCCTGGCCGCCGCAACCGCGAGTGCCCTTCGGCGAGGCCGAAGTCTGGCAACTGGATGTGGGCCAGGGATTGTCTTTCGTCCTGCGTACCCGCAGCCACGCGATGCTGTACGACGCAGGTGCCCGTAGCGGCGATTTCGACCTCGGCGAGCGGGTAGTGGTGCCGACCCTGCAGCGCTTGGGCATCCGCCAGCTGGACCTGATGTTGCTCAGCCATGCCGATAACGATCATGCCGGTGGCGCCCTGGCGGTGCAGCGGGCCTTGCCGGTTCGCCTGGTGCGTAGTGGCGAGCCCGAGGCATTGCCGGCCATCTTGCAGGCCATGCCGTGCGAGTCCGGGGTGAGCTGGCAATGGGATGGCGTGCGTTTCAGCCAGTGGCAATGGGCCGGGGCGCGCGATGGCAACCAGGCTTCTTGCGTATTGCAGGTCGAGGCCCGGGGCGAGCGCCTGCTGCTCACTGGCGACATCGATATCCATGCGGAACAGGCTTTGCTCCAGGGCCCGCTGGCGCAGCGGACCCATTGGTTGCAGGCGCCACACCATGGCAGCCGGACCTCTTCGTCCATGGCCCTGCTACAACGGCTGGCGCCCGATGCGGTACTGGTTTCCCGGGGCCGGGGCAATGCCTTCGGTCACCCGCACCCGCAGGTGGTGGCGCGTTACCGGAGCCTGGGCGTGGCGCTTTATGACAGTGCCGAGCAGGGCGCGCTGAGGTTGCGCCTGGGGGCTTTCGCGCCGCCCTACAGCGTGCGCGAGCAACGGCGGTTCTGGCGTGAGCCGGTAACAATGCCTTAAATAACCGTGGATTATTAAAGCCTGGAAACATGCGACATCACGGTCTTCGGTGCGTCCGGCCCCTATGTTAGAGTGGCGCACTTTTTCGAGGGGGCTGTCACTGTGTGGGAATTGGTCAAATCCGGCGGTTGGATGATGCTGCCGATCATCCTGAGTTCCATCGCTGCCGTGGGCATCATTGCCGAGCGCTTGTGGACCCTGCGGGCCAGCCGCGTGACTCCGCCCCACCTCCTGGGCCAGGTCTGGCGCTGGATCAAGGACAAGCAGCTGAACAAGGACAAGCTCAAGGAACTGCGTGCCGATTCGCCCCTGGGCGAGATCCTGGCCGCGGGCCTGGCCAACTCCAAGCACGGCCGCGAGATCATGAAGGAATGCATCGAGGAAGCGGCGGCCCGGGTCATCCACGAGCTGGAGCGCTACCTCAACGCCCTGGGCACCATCGCTGCCATGGCGCCGCTGCTGGGCCTGCTGGGCACCGTGCTGGGCATGATCGATATCTTCAGCTCGTTCATGGGCTCGGGCATGACCACCAACGCCCATGTGCTGGCCGGTGGTATCTCCAAGGCCCTGATCACCACCGCCGCGGGCCTGATGGTGGGGATCCCCTCGGTATTCTTCCACCGGTTCCTGCAACGCCGGGTCGATGAGCTGGTGGTGGGCATGGAGCAGGAGGCGATCAAGCTGGTGGAAGTGATCCAGGGCGACCGCGATGTCGACCTGGCCGGGGGCGCAGCGTGAAATTCCGTCGCAAACCCCGGGAAACCGTGGACATCAACCTGGCATCGCTGATCGATGTGGTGTTCATCCTGCTGTTGTTCTTCGTGGTCACCACCACCTTCACCCGGGAAACCGAATTGCGTGTCGACCTGCCCGAAGCCGTCAGCGGCTCGCCGGCCGAGGACCAGCAGATCAAGCAGCTGGACATCGCCATCAGCGCCGACGGGGTGTTCTCGGTGAACAACCAGGTATTGCCCAAGAACGACCTGGCGACCCTGATCGAGGCCTTGCAGAAGGAATCCGCTGGCGATACCAACCTGCCGCTGTCCATCAGCGCCGACGGCAAGACCCAGCATCAAGCGGTGATCACTGCCATGGACGCGGCCGGCAAGCTCGGTTTCAGCCACCTGCGCATGACCACCGTCGAGGCGGCGCCGGCTCCCTGATGGCACTTTCCGATCGTTTGCTCGCCGCCTGGTACCAGGGCCACCCCGCACTGAAACTGCTGCGGCCCCTGGAATGGCTGTACCGCCGTGTCGTGGTGGGCAAGCGCCAGCGCTTCCTGGCCGGCGAGGGCCAGATCTACCAGCCGCCGGTGCCCCTGGTGGTGGTGGGCAACATCACGGTCGGTGGTACCGGCAAGACTCCGTTGATCCTGTGGCTGGTGGAGCATTGCCAGCGCCTCGGCCTGCGGGTCGGCGTGGTCAGCCGTGGTTATGGCGCCAAGCCAGCCCAGTTGCCCTGGCGGGTCACGGCCACGGACAGCGCCGAGGTGGCGGGCGACGAACCGCTGCTGATCGTCCAGCGCTGCGGCGTGCCATTGATGATCGATCCCGATCGCAGCCGCGCGGTGCAAGCCCTGCTCGCCGCCGAGCCGCTGGACCTGATCCTCTCCGACGATGGCCTGCAGCATTACCGCCTGGCCCGCGACCTGGAGCTGGTGCTGATCGACGCGGCCCGCGGCCTGGGCAATCGCCGCTGCCTGCCGGCCGGCCCGCTGCGCGAGCCGGTGGAGCGCCTGCACAGTGTGGATGCCGTGCTGTACAACGGTGCCGCTGCCGATCGCGACGATGGTTTCGCCTTTGAGCTCCAGCCTTCGGCGATGGTCAACCTGCAAAGCGGCGAGCGCCGTCCGCTGGCGCATTTCACCCCGGGGCAAGCGGTGCACGCGGTGGCCGGCATCGGCAACCCCCAGCGTTTCTTCAATACCCTTGAAACGCTACACTTGCGACCTGTCCCCCATGCATTTGCCGACCATGCCCAATACAGTGCGCAGGCCTTGGCCTTCACCCCGTCGTTGCCGCTGGTCATGACCGAGAAAGATGCGGTCAAGTGCCGCGAGTTCGCGGCGGCCCACTGGTGGTACCTGGCGGTCGACGCGGTGCCATCGCCAGCCTTCGTCGCCTGGTTCGACACCCAGTTGATGCGCCTGCTGCCTGACCGTCTATTGCCTTAAACCGCTGCTATCCAGGGAAACCCTCATGGACACCAAACTGCTCGACATCCTGGCCTGCCCGATCTGCAAGGGCCCTCTCAAACTCAGCGCCGACAAGACCGAGCTGATCAGCAAGGGCGCCGGCCTGGCCTATCCGATCCGCGACGGCATCCCGGTGATGCTCGAAAGCGAGGCTCGCACCCTGACCACCGAGGAGCGCCTGGACAAATGACCAGCGCCTTCACCGTTGTCATCCCGGCGCGTTTCGCCTCCACCCGCTTGCCGGGCAAGCCGCTGCAGATGATCGCCGGCAAGCCGATGGTCCAGTGGGTCTGGGAACAGGCCCGCAAGAGCCGCGCCGAGCGCGTGGTGGTGGCTACCGACGACCAGCGTATCGTCGATGCGTGCCAGGGCTTTGGCGCCGAAGCGCTGCTGACCCGTGAAGACCACAACTCCGGCACCGACCGCCTGGCCGAGGTCGCCACCCAGCTGGGGCTGGCGGCGGACGCCATCGTGGTCAACGTCCAGGGTGACGAGCCGCTGATCCCGCCGGCGGTGATCGACCAGGTGGCGGCCAACCTGGCGGCCCATCCCGAAGCGCGCATGGCCACCCTGGCCGAGCCGATCGAGGATGCACAGACCCTGTTCAACCCCAACGTGGTCAAGGTGGTCAGCGACCTCAACGGCCTGGCGCTGACCTTCAGCCGCTCGACCCTGCCTTGGGCCCGTGACGCCTTTGCCCGCAATCGCGACGAACTGCCCGCCGGCGTGCCTTACCGCCGCCATATCGGCATCTACGCCTACCGTGCCGGTTTCCTCCATGACTTCGTCAACTGGGGGCCTTGCTGGCTGGAGAACACCGAGTCCCTGGAGCAACTGCGGGCCTTGTGGCACGGCGTGCGCATCCATGTGGCCGATGCCCTCGAAGCCCCGCCCACCGGTGTGGATACCGCCGAAGACCTCGAGCGCGTCCGACGCCTGTTGGAGGCCTGATGCGGGTCCTGTTCGTCTGCCTGGGCAACATCTGTCGCTCACCCACCGCCGAAGGCGTGTTGCGCCACAAACTGCGTGCAGCCGGTCTTGCCGACCAGGTGCAAGTGGCTTCCGCCGGCACCAGCGACTGGCACGTCGGCAAGGCGCCGGATGCCCGCAGCCAGCGGGCGGCGTTGCAGCGCGGCTACGACCTGTCGGCGCAACGGGCGCAGCAGGTCAGCAGCGCCGACTTCGCGTGCTATGACCTGATCTTCGCCATGGACCAGAGCAACCTGCGCAACCTCAAGGCCCTGCAACCGGCCAATGGCAAAGCCGAGCTGGACCTGTTCCTGCGCCGCTACGAGGCGGTGCGCGACGAGGTGCCGGACCCGTACTACGACGGTGAAAAGGGTTTCGAGCAAGTGCTGGACCTGATCGAAGCCGCCTGTGACCGCCTGGTGATCGAATTGCAGGGACGCCTATGAGCCTGGTCATCCAATCCGATGTGTCGCTCAAGCCGTTCAACAGCTTCGGGGTCGAGGTCAAGGCCCGGTTGTTCGCCCAGGCCCATGATGACGCCGATGTCCGTGAGGCCCTGGACTACAGTCGCGAGCACCAGTTGCCATTGCTGGTGATCGGTGGTGGCAGCAACCTGCTGCTGGCCGGGGATATCCAGGCCCTGGTGCTGCGCATGGCCAGCCGCGGTATCCGCCTGCTCGAGGACGATGGGCAGCGGGTGGTGGTGGAAGCCGAAGCCGGGGAGGCCTGGCACCCCTTCGTCCAGTGGACCCTGGCGCAGGGCTTGTCGGGATTGGAAAACCTCAGCCTGATTCCCGGCACCGTCGGTGCCGCGCCGATGCAGAACATCGGTGCCTATGGCGTCGAGATCAAGGACGTGTTCGCCGGCCTGACCGCCCTCGATCGGCAGACCGGCGAGCTGCGCGAGTTCGACCTGCAGCAGTGCCGGTTCGCCTACCGTGACAGCCTGTTCAAGCAGGAGGTCGGTCGTTGGCTGATCCTGCGGGTGCGTTTTGCCCTGAGCCGGGCCGGGCATCTGCACCTTGAGTACGGCCCGGTACGCCAGCGCCTGGTGGAGCAGGGCGTCGAGCAGCCCACTGCCAGCGATGTCAGTCGGGCGATTTGCAGCATCCGCAGCGAGAAGCTCCCGGACCCGGCGGTGCTGGGCAATGCCGGCAGCTTCTTCAAGAACCCGGTGGTGCCGGCGGCGCTGGCGGAGCGCATTCGCCAGGCGCACCCAGGCTTGGTGGCCTACCCCCAGGCGGATGGGCAGATGAAGCTGGCGGCCGGCTGGCTGATCGAGCAGGCAGGCTGGAAGGGCTTTCGCGAGGCCGATGCCGGGGTCCATCGCTTGCAGTCGCTGGTGCTGGTCAACTACGGCAACGCCAGCGGACGGCAGTTGTTGGCGTTGGCCCAGAGGATCCAGCGCGACATCGCCGAGCGCTTCGGTGTCGAACTGGAGATGGAGCCCAATCTCTACGGGGCATGATCGTTCGCCTGCCCTGTAATGCAAAAAAGCCTTGGCCGAATGACGTTCGGGCAAGGCTTTTTGCTTAATTAGGGCTTAACTTAGCAGGCTAAGAATGTGCTTCTTGCTGTGCCCAAGGGTCCGGTGAAGCTCGAACTTCACAAGAGAGCCCGATTAGCCTGAACCGATCTGCGTGCCCTGCGGTCGCGGTGCCGCGCGACAGATGGTTCGACCCCATCCCTCCATAGAATGCGGGCGTGCCCATGATTACCCTGAAACTCAACGGACAAGACCATCCACTGGACGTCAGCGAGGATATGCCCCTGTTGTGGGCGATCCGCGACGTGATCGGCTACAACGGCACCAAGTTCGGCTGCGGCATGGGCTTGTGTGGTGCCTGCACCATCCATATCGACGGCGATCCTGCCCGCAGTTGCATCACCCCGGTCGGCTCGGTGCTGGGCAAGAACGTCAGCACCATCGACAACCTGCACAACGATCCGGTGGGCCAACTGGTACAGCAGGCCTGGCTGGACACCGCGGTGGCCCAGTGCGGCTATTGCCAGGGCGGGCAGATCATGTCCGCCACCGCGCTGCTCAAGACCCACCCCAACCCCAGTGACGAACAGATCGAGGAGGCGATGCTCGGCAATATTTGCCGCTGCGGTACCTACAACCGGATCAAGACCGCGATCCGCCGCGCTGCCGGCCAATTGCAGGAGGCCAAGGCATGAGTCCTCTACCTACTGATTTCACCCTGGCCAACCTGAGTCGCCGGGGTTTTCTCAAAGGCGTGGGCGCCACCGGTGCCCTGGTGCTGGCCGCCAGTTGGGGTTGGCAGGATGCCTTTGCCGAGGACAAGAAGTTCGGCGCCGACGGCATGCCCCACGGCTGGGTCGACGATCCCAAGGTCTATGTCAGCATCGATGCCGATGGCAGCGTGACGGTGACCTGCAACCGCTCGGAAATGGGCCAGGGCGTGCGTACCAGTCTGAGCATGGTGGTGGCCGACGAACTGGAAGCCGACTGGGCCCTGGTCAAGGTCAGGCAGGCGCCGGGTGACGAGGCGCGTTATGGCAACCAGGACACCGATGGCTCGCGCAGCATGCGCCATTGGTACGAGCCCATGCGGCGTTGCGGCGCGGCTGCGCGAACCATGCTTGAGCAAGCGGCGGCGGCCCAGTGGCAGGTGCCGCTGGCGGAGTGCCGGGCGCAGTTGCACAAGGTGGTCCACCAGCCCAGTGGGCGGGAACTGGGCTACGGCGCCCTGGCCGCCGCTGCCGGGGCCCTGGCGGTACCGCCGCGGGACAGCCTGCGGCTGAAGTCGGCTTCGCAGTTCCGCTACATCGGCAAGGAAGCGACCCGGGCGATCGATGGCCAGGACATCGTCAATGGCCGTGCGGTGTACGGCGCCGACGTGCATTTCGAAGGCATGCTGTTCGCCGTGGTGGCCCGGCCCCGGGTCTATGGCGGCAAGCTCAAGTCCGTCGATGACAGCGCCGCGCTGAAGGTGCCGGGGGTGATCAAGGTCATCCCCATCGAAAGTCGGCCCGTGCCCTCGGAGTTCCAGCCCCTGGGCGGGGTCGCGGTGGTGGCGAGCAACACCTGGGCGGCGATCAAGGGCCGCGAGGCGTTGAAGCTCGAGTGGGAGGATGGGGTCAACGCCGGCTACAACTCCATCGATTACCGCAAGGAACTGGAGGCGGCCGCGCACCAGCCGGGCAAGGTGGTGCGCAGCACCGGCAACCTCGAGCAGGCCCTGGGCAGCGCCGACGGCAGCCTGGAGGCTACCTACTACCTGCCGCACCTGGCCCAGGCGCCCATGGAGCCGATGGTGGCCGTGGCGCGCTTCCAGGACGGTCGCTGCGAGGCCTGGGCGCCGAGCCAGGCGCCCCAGGTGACCCGCGAACGCATCGCCGAGCGGCTGGGGATCGGTTTCGACCAGGTCACGGTGAACGTCACCCTGCTGGGTGGCGGCTTCGGTCGCAAGTCCAAGCCTGACTTCATCATCGAGGCGGCGATCCTGGCCAAGGCCTTTCCCGGCAAGGCGGTGCGGGTGCAGTGGACCCGCGAAGACGATATCCACAACTCGTATTTCCACACCGTGTCGGCCGAATACCTCAAGGCCGGGTTGAACAAGGACGGCATGCCTGCGGCCTGGCTGCACCGCACCGTGGCGCCGAGCATCACGGCCTTGTTCGCCCCGGGCATGAACCATGAGGCGGCTTTCGAGCTGGGCATGGGTTTTACCAACATGGCCTATGCCATTCCCAACGTGCGCCTGGAGAACCCCGAGGCGGCTGCCCACACCCGGGTTGGCTGGTATCGCTCGGTGTCGAACATTCCCCATGGCTTCGCGATCCAGAGCTTCGTCGACGAACTGGCCCACAAGGCCGGCGAGGATCCGCTGAAGTACCAGCTGCGGCTGCTGGGGCCTGATCGGCAGATCGATCCGCGAACCTTGAGCGAGGAGTGGAACTATGGCGAGTCCCCCGAGCGCTATCCCATCGACACCGCGCGCCTGCGCACGGTGCTGGAAACCGCCGCCAAGGCTGCCGGTTGGGGGCGTGAACTACCCAAGGGCCGCGGCCTGGGGCTGGCGGTGCACTACAGCTTCGTGACCTACGTGGCAGCGGTGATCGAGGTGGAGGTCAAGGGCGATGGCACCCTGATCGTGCACAAGGCCGATCTCGCCGTGGATTGTGGTCCGCAGATCAACCCCGAGCGTATCCGCTCGCAGTTCGAGGGGGCTTGTGTCATGGGCCTGGGCAACGCGGTGCTGGGGGAAATCAGCTTCAAGGACGGCAAGGTCCAGCAGGACAACTTCCACATGTACGAAGTGGCACGCATGTCCCTGGCGCCGAAGGAGGTGCAAGTGCACCTGGTGACACCGCCCGGGGAGGTGCCGCTGGGTGGCGTCGGCGAGCCCGGTGTGCCGCCGATCGCCCCGGCGTTGTGCAATGCGATCTTCGCCGCTACCGGCAAGCGCATCCGCAACTTGCCGGTGCGCTACCAGCTGCAGGGCTGGCAGCAGGCGAGCGCCTGATGGACAGCGTCGACCTGAATGTCCTGCGCAGTGTCCTGGAGTGGCGGCGCGCCGGTCGGGCGGTGGTGCTGTACAGCGTGGTCCAGACCTGGGGCAGCGCGCCGCGACCGCCAGGCGCCATGCTGGCGCTGCGCGATGACGGGGTGGTGATCGGCTCGGTGTCCGGTGGCTGCATCGAGGACGACCTGATCGCGCGCCTGGGCGATGGGCGCCTGGCCATGCAGGGGCCGCCGGTCCAGTTGGTGACCTATGGCGTGACCCTGGAGGAGGCGGCGCGTTTCGGCTTGCCGTGTGGCGGCACCCTGCGCCTGACCGAGGAGCGGGTCGGCGATCCGGCCTGGGTCGCCGAACTGCTCGAGCGGTGCCAGGCGCACCAGATCGTGGCCCGGGAACTGAACCTGGCCACCGGCGAGGTGCGGCTCGAGCCGGCGCGCAAGAGCGATGAGCTGGCGTTCGACGGAGCCATCTTGCGGGCGATCTACGGCCCGCGCTGGCGCTTGCTGTTGATCGGCGCCGGGCAGCTGTCCCGGTACGTGGCGCAAATGGCCCGCCTGCTGGACTTCGAGGTGCTGGTCTGCGATCCACGGCGGGAGTTCGTGCAGGGCTGGGACGCGGAGGACGGACGGTTTGTCGCCGGCATGCCCGACGATGCGGTCGCGAGTATCGAGCCTGATGAGCGCACCGCGGTGGTGGCCCTGACCCATGATCCGCGCCTGGACGACATGGCCTTGCTCACGGCGCTCGACTCCCGGGCCTTCTACGTCGGTGCGCTGGGCTCCCGGGTCAACAGTCGCAAGCGCCGGGACAACCTGGCGCTGTTGGGGCTGTCGGCCCAGGCTATCGGGCGTCTGCACGGGCCGGTGGGCTTGCATATCGGCAGCCATACCCCGGCGGAGATCGCCTTGTCGCTGATGGCCGAGATCGTGGCACTGAAGAACGGTGTCGAAACCGTGCAGAAGAAGCCCGCGTCCCAGGCCAGCCAGGTGGCCGTATGAGCCTGCTGCCCTGTGCGCTGATCCTGGCGGCGGGGCAGGGCAGGCGTTATCAGGAGGGGGCGGGGCATGGCCAGGACAAACTGCTGGCGCCCTGCCGGGGGCGTGACGGCGTGTTGCGGGCGGTCCTGGAGCAGGTGCTGGTGAATCTGCCGGGGGAGATTGTGCACCGCGTCCTGGTGACCACGGCGCACCGGCCGCAGGTTCTGGCATTAGGCCGGGTCCATGGCTGTGAAGTGTTGGAGTTGGAGTCCGCCGGCATGGGCCATAGCCTGGCGGCAGCGGCGACGGCCGCTGCCGATGCCCAGGGGTGGCTGGTGGTGCTGGGGGATATGCCCTTCATCCGGGTCGACACCATCCGGCAGGTGGTCGAGGCCATGGAGCCGGGGCGGATCTGCGTGCCCAGGCAGGGGGGCGAGCAGGGGCATCCGGTGGGTTTTGGCCGGGCTTATGGCCAAGCACTGCGTGGGTTGTCCGGTGATCGCGGAGGCCGGTCGTTGTTTGCTTCGGGGCTGGTGGTGGAGGTGCCGGTGAGTGATCCGGGGGTCCTGTGGGATGTGGACGTGCCGCAGGCGCTGGACTATCGGCAGGGCTGAAACACGGGTATGAAAAAGCCCCGCCCGGAGGTCCGGAGCGGGGCTTTTTATCAGCCGATGGAATCAGACGAGAGGTTTGGTCTCGTGCTCTTTCTCTTCGGCGTGGGCTGCGTGCTCAGGGTTGTGCTCGACAGCGCGTGGCGCTTCTTCGACCACTGGGACAGGTTGCTGCGCCTCAGGCTCGGCAACTGGCGCAGGAGCTGCGGCAGGAGCTTCGACTGGAGCAGGGGCCGCCTCGACGATGGCAGGGGCTTCGACTACCGGTGCAGCTTCGACGGCAACCACGGCTTCGGCCGGAGCAGCAGCGGCAGCCAGTTCGGCTTCCTTCTGCAGGCGCTCGGCTTCACGCTTGCGGCGACGCACTTCGCGCGGATCGTTGGGCGCGCGACCGTTGCTGGTCAGGGCACTGACCGGAGCCGTTTCGACTACCGGAGCTGGAGCCTCGACCGCTACTGGAGCGACAACCGGAGCAGGCTCCACGGTCGGGGCTGGCTGCTCGGCAACCACGGGCTGCTCGATCACCGGTTCAGCGACTGGAGTGGCTACCGGGGCCGGCGCGGCGGCTGGTTCTTCGAACACTGGAGCTGGGGCAACAGGTTCTACGGCAGGTTGCTCGGCAACCACCGGCTGGGCCTCGACGACCACGGCGGGTTCGGCAACGACCTCGACCGGCTGTTCAGCGGCTGGTTCGACTTCGGCTGCTGGGGCCACTTCCACGGCTGGTGCGACTGGCGCTTCTACCGCGGTGGTGGCTTCGACCGCCGGCGCTTCAGGGGCCGGTTCGGCAACGGCGGCGGTGGCGCGTTCGGCTTGCTGATGAGCTTCGGCTTCGGCGTTGGCGCTGATCACGGTGCTGGCAACGGCAGCGGTGACCGCCAGGCCGGCAGCCAGGTCGGTGCTGCTTGGCTCTTCGGTGTTTTCTTCCGAGCCTTCGATCAGGTTGCCGTTGGCGTCACGCTGACGCTCGCGACGGTTACTGCGACGACGCTGGCCGCGGGAGCGACGACGTGGACGCTCGCCTTCGGCGTTGTCCTGGCCTTCTTCCTGCAGTTGCTCTTCGTTAGGCAGTGCTTCTTCTTCGCTGGCGGCTGCGGCCTGTGCCTGTTCTGCACGAGGTTGACGCTCTTCACGTGGCGGGCGTGGTTGACGCTCTTCCCGTGGTTGGCGAGCCGGACGCTCTTCGGCGACGGCCGCAGTAGCGGCGGCAGCGGCTACCGCTGGAGCGGCGTCCAGGGGTTCGCGCAGTTCGCGTACGCGCTCTTCACGCTCACCGCGAGGCTTGCGGTCTTCACGCGGTGCGCGTGGCTGGCGTTCTTCACGCGGCGCACGTGGCTGGCGCTCTTCGCGAGCGGCCTGGCCTTCATCGCGAGCTTCGCGCAGTTCGCGTGGCTGACGTTCTTCCCGTGGTGCGCGTTCCTCGCGCGGCTTGCGATCTTCGTCGCGACGACCGTTGCGGTTGCGGCTCTGCTGGCGACCGTTGCGACGTTCTTCGTTGCGGGCAGGACGCTCGGGGGCCGGTTTCTCGGCTACCACCGGTGCGGCAGGCTCTTCCTTGCTGGCAAACAGGCTGACCAGGGACTTGACCAGGCCCTTGAACAGGCTTGGCTCGGCAACTGGAGCCGGTGCTGGCGCCGGGGCGGCGGCTTCGGCAGGAATCGGAGCGTTGGCGCGAGCCGGGGCAGTCTTCACCGCGGCTTCCTGGCGAACCAGGGTGCGAGTGCCGGCAGCCGGTTGTGGCTCCTCGGCCTCGGCAGCGGCAGCGGCGATCTCGTAGCTGGACTGGTTGTTGTTGGCGTCCGGGTTGTCATCGCGCAGGCGCTGGACTTCGAAGTGCGGCGTCTCGAGGTGATCGTTAGGCAGGATGACGATGCGGGCGCGTGTACGCAGTTCGATCTTGGTGATCGAGTTGCGTTTTTCGTTGAGCAGGAACGCGGCGACCGGGATCGGTACCTGGGCGCGGACTTCGGCGGTGCGGTCCTTCAGGGCTTCTTCTTCGATCAGGCGCAGGATGGCCAGGGACAGCGACTCGACGTCACGGATGATACCGGTGCCGCTGCAGCGTGGGCAGACGATGCCGCTGCTTTCGCCCAGGGATGGGCGCAGGCGCTGACGGGACATTTCCAGCAGGCCGAAGCGCGAAATACGGCCGATCTGCACGCGGGCGCGGTCGGCTTCCAGGCATTCGCGGACTTTTTCTTCCACGGCGCGCTGGTTCTTGGCCGGGGTCATGTCGATGAAGTCGATGACGATCAGGCCGCCGATATCACGCAGACGCAGTTGGCGGGCGATTTCCTCGGCCGCTTCCAGGTTGGTCTGCAGGGCGGTTTCTTCGATATCGCTGCCCTTGGTGGCGCGAGCCGAGTTGATGTCGATGGACACCAGGGCTTCTGTCGGGTCGATGACGATGGAGCCGCCGGAAGGCAGTTCGACCACGCGCTGGAAGGCGGTCTCGATCTGGCTTTCGATCTGGAAACGGTTGAACAGCGGCACGCTGTCTTCGTACAGCTTGATCTTGCTGGCGTACTGCGGCATCACCTGGCGGATGAAGGTCAGGGCTTCGTCCTGGGCTTCGACGCTGTCGATCAGTACTTCGCCGATATCCTGGCGCAGGTAGTCGCGGATCGCGCGGATGATGACGTTGCTTTCCTGGTAGATCAGGAATGGCGCGGAACGGTCCTGGGACGCTTCCTTGATGGCAGTCCAGAGTTGCAGCAGGTAGTCCAGGTCCCACTGCATTTCTTCGCTGCTGCGGCCCAGGCCGGCAGTGCGGACGATCAGGCCCATGTCGGCAGGTGCCACCAGGCCGTTCAGCGCTTCGCGCAGTTCGTTGCGCTCTTCGCCTTCGATGCGGCGCGAGATGCCGCCGGCGCGAGGGTTGTTCGGCATCAGGACCAGGTAGCGGCCGGCCAGGCTGATGAAGGTGGTCAGGGCTGCGCCCTTGTTGCCACGCTCTTCTTTCTCGACCTGGACGATGACTTCCTGGCCTTCGCTCAGGACGTCCTTGATGTTGACGCGGCCTTCAGGGGCTTTCTTGAAGTATTCGCGGGAGATTTCTTTGAGAGGCAGGAAGCCGTGGCGCTCAGAGCCGAAATCGACAAAGGCAGCCTCCAGGCTAGGTTCGATGCGAGTGATGCGGCCTTTATAGATGTTGGCCTTTTTCTGCTCGCGTGCACCGGACTCGATGTCCAGGTCGTAGAGGCGCTGGCCATCTACCAGGGCAACACGCAACTCTTCGGGTTGAGTTGCGTTAATCAGCATTCTTTTCATGTAGTACCGTCGGTTTCCGGGCTGCCGGAAACGGCGTTCGGCACACACGACTTCTCACGGTCGGTGTCAGGTGCGTCAGGAGTGGTTGACCACTCGAGTGTCTAGCGAGGTTCGTCCCTGTCAACCGGGGACGAAGTCGCGACTCACGCGTCCTGCTTGCTGTGGTGACTAAAGCACCGCTTAAGCAAAAGTCTGTCAGGAGGAGGAATCAACCGGCGACTGTGGACGAGATGAAGCGTCTTGATAAAGCCTAATGCTACACAGTCCGACGGTTGTGCATCTCCACCCTACACGTATCCCTGATAATTCGGGTGCTGCCGCGCGCAGAATCCGCAGCGGGTTGGCATTTACCGTGAACTCCGAAAGGGGAGGTCACGCATCATGGCTAAGGCGTTGTTTCCACAACTTCCGCCTGGGTGTTATTAGCCGCTGACTGCACTTTGTGAACTGGCCGTTAATCGCTGCGTAAGAGGCGAGTGATAACTCTGCTTCCTACGGGTTTCAGGCCTCATGTCACCTGCGCTTGTTACAGCGTCCAACTCGTCCGTTATGTGGCGAGCGTTGCGTAGGACGGCCTTGCGTCCTCATGAATTGCGTTGGTCAGGGCCGGCTGTTGGCCGCTGTTCCTCTGTCCAGCCGCTTTTGGCGGCGTTCGCGACTATAGCAGTAATCATTAAGTGCTTCAAATCCATAAAAATTGTTATTATCCGCGGCATGACGACTACTGCCCCCTCGACTCCAGGCGTTCAACTGCTTGAGGTCACGCCGGAATATGCCGGCCAACGTATTGATAATTTCCTTCTCGCTCGACTCAAGGGCGTGCCCAAGACCTTGATTTATCGCATCTTGCGCAAAGGCGAAGTGCGGGTGAACAAGGGGCGGATCAAGCCCGAGTACAAGTTGCAGGAAGGCGATCTTGTGCGTGTGCCGCCAGTGCGCGTGCCCGAGCGCGATGAGCCTGTGCCTCTGGCCCAGGGGTTGCTGCAGCGCCTGGAGGCTTCGATCGTCTTCGAGGACAAGGCGCTGATCGTGATCAACAAGCCGGCCGGCATTGCCGTGCATGGTGGTAGCGGCCTGAATTTCGGCGTGATCGAAGCCTTTCGTCAGTTGCGGCCAGATGCCAAGGAGCTGGAGTTGGTGCATCGCCTCGATCGCGACACTTCCGGGCTCCTGATGATCGCCAAGAAACGCAGCATGTTGCGTCATTTGCATGCTGCATTGCGTGGCGACGGCGTGGATAAGCGCTACATGGCGTTGGTGCGCGGTCATTGGGCGACGGCCTTGAAGCAGGTGCGGGCCCCGTTGCTCAAGAGCAACCTGCGTTCCGGGGAGCGCATGGTGGAGGTCAACGAAGAAGGCAAGGAGGCTTTGACGGTGTTCAAGGTTCTGCGCCGTTTCGGCGACTTTGCCACCATGGTCGAAGCCAAGCCGGTGACTGGGCGTACGCACCAGATTCGGGTGCATACCCTGCATGCCGGGCATTGCATCGCTGGCGACAGCAAGTACGGCGACGATGATTTCACTCGGGAAATCCGCGATCTGGGCGGTAAACGCCTGTTCCTGCACGCCTATATGTTGACGGTGCCGCTGCCCGATGGTGGCGAGCTGAAATTGCAGGCCCCGGTGGACGAAATGTGGGCCAAGACCGTGGAGCGCCTGAGTGCACCCTGATTACAAGCTGCTGATCTTCGATTGGGATGGCACCCTGGCGGATTCCATTGGTCGGATTGTCGAATCAATGCATGTGTCCGCCGACCGTTCCGGCTTTCCCCGGTGCGATGATTCCGCCGTCAAGGGCATCATCGGACTGGGCCTGCCGGAGGCGATCCGGACCCTGTATCCGGAAATCGATGATGAGCAGTTGGTGACGTTTCGTCAGCACTACGCTGATCACTACATCGCGCTCGATGCCGAGCCCTCGCCGCTGTTTGATGGGGTGGTGCAGTCGCTCGAGAGCTTTCGGGCCGAGGGGTATCGGTTGGCAGTCGCGACCGGCAAGGCGCGGCGTGGCCTTGATCGGGTACTGAAGGCTCATGGTTGGGAGGGGTACTTCGATATCACCCGGGCCGCAGATGAGACTGCCAGCAAGCCGCATCCCTTGATGTTGGAAGAAATCCTTGCACATTGTGGGGTCGGAGCCAGGCAGGCGCTGATGGTTGGGGATTCTTCCTTCGACCTGTTGATGGCGCGCAATGCGGGCATGGATTCGGTCGCCGTAAGCTACGGTGCCCAGCCTATCGAGGCCTTGCAAATGCTGGAGCCGCGCTTGTCCATCGATCATTTTCCTCAATTGCATGCCTGGCTCGGTCGGGCTGCGAGTTAATTTGTTGCTGAGGTAGTAGGCATGACCGACGAATGGAAGGCGCCAGGCACAACGGGCGCCGAAAACCCTGATGACAGAAGCTGGAAGCTCTTGGAAAAGACTCTGTTGGCCAGTGTTCAGGAGCAGCGGCGCTCGCGGCGCTGGGGGATCTTCTTCAAGTTGCTGACCTTTGTCTAC
Organism: Pseudomonas sp. MSSRFD41; assembly: GCF_014230245.1. Lineage (NCBI taxonomy): Bacteria > Pseudomonadati > Pseudomonadota > Gammaproteobacteria > Pseudomonadales > Pseudomonadaceae > Pseudomonas > Pseudomonas sp. MSSRFD41. Next base: position 28,781 of record NZ_JACKZK010000010.1, read on the forward strand.
CTGTTCGTGGCATTGCTCATGTTCACTCCGTTGATGAGCATCGAGAAGAACGCTACCCGGGGTGGCAGCTACACCGCGGTAATCGATGTGACCGGGGTGATTGCGGACAAGGAGTCTGCCAGTGCGGACAATATCGTCGGTAGTTTGCGCACCGCTTTCGACGATCCGAAGGTCAAGGGTATCGTCCTGCGAATCAACAGTCCGGGTGGTAGTCCGGTGCAGTCCGGGTATGTCTATGACGAGATCCGTCGCCTGCGGGCCTTGCACAAGGACACCAAGGTCTATGCGGTGATTTCCGATCTTGGGGCTTCGGGCGCTTACTACATCGCCAGTGCCGCTGATCAGATTTATGCCGACAAGGCCAGTTTGGTTGGGTCTATCGGCGTGACGGCGGCTGGGTATGGCTTTGTCGGGACCATGGAGAAGCTCGGGATCGAGCGTCGCACCTATACCTCTGGCGAGCATAAGTCGTTCCTCGATCCCTTCCAGCCGCAAAAACCCGAGGAGACTCAGTTCTGGCAGGGTGTGCTGGACACCACTCATCGCCAGTTCATCGCCAGCGTCAAGCAAGGGCGTGGCGAGCGGTTGAAGGACAAGGAGCACCCCGAGCTGTTTTCCGGCCTGGTGTGGTCCGGCGAGCAGGCCTTGCAACTGGGGTTGGTCGACGGGCTGGGCAATACCAGTTCGGTTGCGCGTGACGTGATTGGCGAGAAGGAAGTGGTGGACTTCACCGTCCAGGAATCGCCCTTCGATCGCTTCTCGAAGAGGCTGGGCGCCAGCGTCGCCGAGCAGATCGCCATGTGGATGGGCTTCCAGGGGCCGACCTTGCGTTGAGCCTCTGGCGTCCAATGAAAGCCGGCCTTATGGCCGGCTTTTTCGTGGTCTCAAGGTATGTCCACGCCTTCGACCAGCAGCATGTCCACCAGGCGTATCAGTGGCAGTCCGACTAGGCTGGTGGCGTCGCTGCCGTCAGTGCTTTTGAACAGGCTGACCCCGAGGCCCTCGGCCTTGAAGCTGCCGGCACAATCGAAGGGGCGCTCGGCATTCAGATAGCGCTCGATGCGCTGGTCGTCCAGGGTGCGCATGTGCACTGTGAAGGGAATGCAGTCGACCTGGCATTGGCCGGTCTGGCTGTTGAGCAGGGCCAGGCCGGTGAGGAAGGTCACGCTGGCGCCGCTGGCGTCCAGCAGTTGCTGGCGGGCCTTGTCGAAGGTGTGGGGCTTGCCGATGATTCGTTCGCCCAGTACTGCGACTTGATCCGAGCCGATGATCAGGTGGCCTGGGTGGCTGGGGGCGAGGGCGCGAGCCTTTTCTTCGGCCAGGCGTTTGACCAGTTCCACGGCGCTTTCGCCCGGGCGATGGCTTTCGTCTATATCGGGAGAGCTGCAGATGAATGGCAGTTGCAGGCGGGACAGTAATTCCCGGCGGTAGGTCGAGCTTGAGGCAAGTAGTAAAGGCAGCATGCGCATCTCCTGGGCGGGCCGGGAATTCTAGCGGGGCGGGCAAGTGACGGACAGGGCTGAATTTCCTTTGACATGGCCGGGGGCATCCCTATAATGCTGCGCCTATGTTGAATGACCCGATTCCACCTCACGTTGACCCGCGCAAATTGGCTGACCGTGGTACCACCCTTCAGGGGGAAGTGCTGCTGGCCGATTTGGAGAGACTCTGCGACCCGCTTGCCGACGATGTCGGTACGGTGCAGGCTAAATTCGTTTTCGAGCGTGACGAACGTAAAGCTGTAGTTATCCACAGCTCCATCGACGTCGAAGTCAAGATGGTTTGCCAGCGTTGTCTTGAGCTGGTCACCCTGCCGATCCACAGCGAATGCAGTTACGCGGTGGTGAAGGAGGGTGCGAATACCCAGTCGTTGCCGAAAGGTTATGACGTGCTGGAACTGGGCGAAGATCCTTTGGATCTGCAGGCGTTGATCGAGGATGAGCTGTTGCTCGCCTTGCCTATCGTGCCTGCTCATCATCCGGAAGAATGCCAGCAGCCGGCGGGGCTCGATGAGCCCGAACCGAGCGAGGACGAGGTAACGCGGTCCAACCCGTTCAGTGTATTGGCGCAGTTAAAGCGTGACCCAAACGTTTAGGAGTTAATCAATTATGGCTGTTCAGCAGAACAAAAAATCCCGCTCTGCCCGTGACATGCGTCGTTCCCACGATGCTCTCGAGGCTAGCACCCTGTCCGTAGAAAAGACCACCGGTGAAGTTCACCTGCGTCACCACGTATCGCCTGAAGGCGTATACCGTGGTCGTAAAGTGATCGACAAGGGCGCTGACGAGTAATCCTTGTCCGCTCAAGTCATCGCGATTGACGCAATGGGCGGGGACTTCGGTCCCCGCAGCATTGTTCAGGCCAGTCTTGCCTGCCTGTCTGCTGCCCCCTCGCTGCACCTGACCCTGGTGGGTCAACCCTCCCTCCTTGAAGAATTGATTTCCAGCCATTCGGCCGTGGATCGCGCTCGCCTGTCGATCACCCCTGCGAGCGAGGTGGTCACCATGGACGAAAAGCCTTCCCAAGCCTTGCGCGGCAAGCCTGATTCTTCGATGCGGGTGGCGCTTGAGCTGTTGCGCGAGGAAAAGGTCCAGGCCTGTGTCAGTGCCGGTAATACCGGGGCGCTCATGGCGCTGTCGCGCTACGTGCTCAAGACCCTGCCCGGTATCGATCGCCCGGCGATGGTGGCGGCCATTCCCACCCAGCGTGGCTACTGCCAGTTGCTCGACCTGGGGGCCAACGTCGATTGCAGTGCCGAGCATTTGCTGCAGTTCGCCATCATGGGCTCGGTTGCGGCGGAGAGCCTGGGCATCGCTCGTCCCCGGGTGGCCTTGCTGAACATCGGCACCGAGGACATCAAAGGCAATCAGCAGGTCAAGCTGGCGGCGAATCTCCTGCAGCAGGCCCGGGGCTTGAACTACATCGGTTTTGTCGAGGGTGACGGTCTGTACCGCGGCGAAGCGGACGTGGTGGTGTGCGACGGTTTCGTCGGCAATATCCTGCTCAAGTCCAGTGAAGGCCTGGCGACCATGATCGCGGCCCGTATCGAGGCCCTGTTCAAGCAGAGCATGCTTTCCCGGGCGGTGGGGGCCTTGGCCTTGCCCTTGATGCGGCGGCTGCAGGCGGACCTGGCGCCGGCCCGGCACAATGGCGCAAGTTTCCTGGGTTTGCAGGGGATCGTGGTCAAGAGCCACGGCTCGGCGGGAGTCCAGGGCTTCCAGAGTGCGATCCAGCGAGCGCTGATCGAGATCCAGGAAGATCTGCCGCGGCGCTTGCACGGGCGCCTCGAAGACCTGCTGCCTTAGGCGTTTTCCCGGTGGGGTGCTTAAATGTGACCGCTCGGTTCGATTGGCCATCCAACTGTCAGTTTCTTGCGTCCACTACGGTGTGACGTCAATTCTCCGACGACAAGATCATTAGGGGCTCGTTACATGTCTGCATCCCTCGCATTCGTCTTTCCAGGACAGGGCTCGCAGTCCCTCGGCATGTTGGCCGAGCTGGGCGCGCAGTACCCGTTGATCCTCGATACTTTCAAGGAAGCCTCCGATGCCCTGGGCTACGATCTCTGGGCCCTGACCCAGGAAGGTCCGGCGGAGTTGCTGAACCAGACCGACAAGACTCAACCCGCGATTCTCACCGCGTCCATCGCTCTGTGGCGCCTGTGGCTGGCCGAGGGTGGTGCACGCCCGGCATTCGTTGCCGGCCACAGCCTGGGTGAATACAGCGCCCTGGTCGCTGCCGGCAGCCTGACCCTGGCCGAGGCGGTCAAGCTGGTGGAGCGTCGTGGCCAGCTGATGCAGGAGGCCGTGCCGGCAGGGCAGGGCGCCATGGCGGCGGTCCTGGGCCTGGACGATGCCGATGTAGTGGCCGCCTGCGAAGAGGCGGCGCAAGGTGAAGTGGTCAGCGCGGTGAACTATAACTCCCCGGGCCAGGTGGTGATCGCCGGTGCCAAGGCTGCCGTGGACCGTGCCATCGAAGGTTGCAAGGCTCGTGGCGCCAAGCGTGCCATGCCGTTGCCGGTCAGCGTGCCGTCCCACTGCGAGCTGATGCGCCCTGCGGCCGAGCGTTTTGCCGAGTCGATCGCCGCGATCGACTGGCAGGCTCCGCAGATCCCTCTGGTGCAGAACGTCAGTGCTGCGGTGGCGGTTGACCTGGATGGCCTCAAGCACGATCTGCTGGAGCAACTGTACAAGCCTGTACGTTGGGTCGAGTCGGTGCAAACCCTGGCCGCCAGCGGTGCTACCGAGCTGGTTGAGTGCGGCCCGGGCAAGGTCCTGGCTGGCCTCAACAAGCGCTGCGCCGAAGGCGTTTCGACCTCTAACCTGAATACCCCGGATGCTTTCGCTGCCGCCCGCGCAGCGTTGGCCTGAACTAGGAGAAGCTTGCATGAGTCTGCAAGGTAAAGTTGCACTGGTGACCGGCGCCAGCCGTGGGATCGGCCAGGCCATCGCCCTCGAACTGGGGCGCATGGGTGCCATCGTGGTGGGTACCGCCACTTCCGCCTCGGGTGCCGAGCGCATCGCTGCCACCCTCAAGGAAAACGGCGTTCAAGGCACTGGCCTGGAGCTCAATGTCACCAGCGACGAATCCGTGGCTGCGGTCCTGGCCAGCATCACCGAGCAGTTCGGTGCGCCGGCGATCCTGGTGAACAACGCCGGCATCACCCGCGACAACCTGATGATGCGCATGAAAGATGACGAGTGGTACGACGTGGTCGATACCAACCTCAACAGCCTGTATCGCCTGTCCAAGGGCGTCCTGCGCGGCATGACCAAGGCTCGTTGGGGGCGAATTATCAATATTGGCTCGGTTGTGGGTGCCATGGGCAACGCAGGCCAAGTAAACTACGCCGCCGCCAAGGCCGGCCTTGAAGGTTTCAGTCGTGCCCTGGCGCGGGAAGTAGGTTCGCGGTCGATCACTGTGAACTCGGTCGCTCCTGGTTTCATCGATACCGATATGACTCGCGAGCTGCCGGAAGCACAGCGTGAAGCCCTGCAGACACAGATTCCGCTGGGCCGTCTGGGTCAGGCTCATGAGATCGCGCAAGTGGTCGCTTTCCTGGCATCCGACGGTGCGGCATACGTTACTGGGGCTACAATCCCGGTCAACGGCGGGATGTATATGTAAGGCAAATGTGACGGATTGCTTCAAAAAAGTGTCATACGAGCTGTCTAAAATCCGTTATAAAGCTGCAATCTATTTATAGGCAGATGGCCAAAGGGTTGAGTGGTAAAGCTTTCGGTTGAAAAGCTGAAAAGCCTTTCTATACACTTACCCACTGGCCAGCTGCCTGAATTTGTCCATTAGGAGTGAAAACAAGGTATGAGCACCATCGAAGAGCGCGTCAAGAAAATCGTTGCTGAGCAACTGGGCGTTAAAGAAGAAGAAGTTGTTAACACCGCTTCCTTCGTTGAAGACCTGGGTGCCGACTCCCTTGACACCGTTGAGCTGGTGATGGCTCTGGAAGAGGAATTCGAGACCGAAATCCCTGACGAAGAAGCTGAGAAGATCACTACCGTTCAAGCAGCTATCGACTACGTTAACAGCCACCAGGCTTAATCGTTTGTAGTCGTATTTTGCTGTCATGGAAAAACCGCACTGCCGTCACGGCGTGCGGTTTTTTCTTTAGGCCTGATGCAAAGAGTGTCGTCATTAGAAAAAGGAGAGTGCTGTGTCGCGTAGACGCGTCGTAGTCACCGGTATGGGTATGTTGTCGCCGCTGGGTACGGATGTACCGACTAGCTGGCAGGGCATTCTGGCTGGCCAAAGTGGCATCGGTCTGATCGAGCACACCGACCTTTCTGCCTATTCCACCCGTTTTGGCGGCTCGGTAAAGGGCTTCAATGTCGAGGAATACCTGTCGGCCAAAGAGGCCCGCAAGCTCGACCTGTTCATCCAATACGGCCTGGCGGCCGGTTTCCAGGCGGTACGCAATGCCGGCCTGGAAGTCACCGACGCCAACCGTGATCGCATCGGCGTCGCCATGGGCTCGGGTATTGGCGGTCTGACCAATATCGAAGAAACCAGCCGTACGCTGCACGACTCCGGCCCACGACGGATTTCTCCGTTCTTCGTGCCGGGCTCGATCATCAACATGATTTCCGGTTTCCTGTCCATTCACCTGGGGCTCCAGGGGCCGAACTACGCCATTTCCACAGCGTGCACCACGGGCACCCACTGCATCGGCATGGCTGCGCGCAACATTGCCTACGGCGAAGCCGACGTGATGATTGCCGGTGGCGCCGAGATGGCCGCTTGCGGCCTGGGCATGGGTGGTTTCGGCGCCTCCCGTGCGCTGTCGACCCGCAACGACGAACCGACCCGTGCCAGCCGGCCGTGGGACAAGGGCCGTGATGGCTTCGTGCTGTCCGATGGTTCTGGCGCCCTGGTCCTGGAAGAGCTGGAGCATGCCAAGGCGCGTGGTGCCACCATCTATGCCGAGCTGATCGGTTTTGGCATGAGTGGTGACGCCTACCACATGACTTCGCCACCCGCCGATGGCGCTGGTGCTGCCCGTTGCATCGCCAATGCCTTGCGCGACGCGAAGATTAATGCCGACCAGGTGCAGTACATCAACGCCCATGGCACTTCGACGCCAGCTGGCGACCTGGCGGAAGCCGAAGCGATCAAGAGTGTGTTCGGCGACCATGCCTACAAGCTCGCGGTCAGCTCCACCAAGTCCATGACCGGCCACCTGTTGGGCGCCGCCGGGGCGATCGAGGCGATCTTCAGCGTGTTGGCGATCAACAGTCAGGTCGCGCCGCCCACCATCAACCTGGATGAGCCCGACGAAGGCTGCGACCTGGATTTCGTGCCGCACACGGCGCGCAGCATGGATATCGATGTCGTGCTCTCCAACTCCTTCGGTTTTGGCGGTACCAACGGCTCCCTGGTATTCCGTCGGTTTTCCGAGTGATGCACAGCTGGGTCGACGGTCGTCCGGCTGACGCTCTGTCGCTCAAGGATCGTGGCCTGGCCTACGGCGATGGCCTGTTCGAGACCATCGCCGTCAGATCCGGCAAGCCGCTGCTGCTCGAGCGGCACTTGCAGCGCCTGGCCGAAGGCTGCCGGCGCCTGGCCTTGGTGACGGATCCGGAGCTGGTGCGCGGCGAGGTGCTGGCCTACGCCCAAGCCCTGGACGAAGGGGTGCTCAAGCTGATCCTGACCCGGGGCGATAGCCTGCGCGGCTACGCGGCCGATCCTGTGGCGCCGGCGCGGCGGATCCTCCAGGGCGGGGCTTTGCCGGCCTATCCAGCGGCCCATGCCGCACAAGGGGTTCAGCTGTTTCCTTGCGCCACGCGCTTGTCCGAGCAGCCCTTGCTGGCTGGCCTCAAGCACCTCAACCGCCTGGAGCAGGTCCTGGCCCGCGCCGAATGGCGCGATAGCGAGCATGCCGAAGGCCTGATGCTCGATGGCGCCGGGCGCGTGATCGAGGGCGTGTTCAGCAATCTGTTCCTGGTCGCTGGAGGGCAACTGCTGACGGCGGACCTGAGCCGCTGTGGCGTGGCCGGGGTGATGCGCGGCGAAATCCTCGCCCAGGCCCAGCTGCAAGGCATTCCCGTGGTGATCACCGACATCGGTCTCGAGCAATTGCGGCGGGCTGATGAGGTCTTCGTGTGCAACAGTGTCTATGGCATCTGGCCGGTATTGCGCTGTGCCGGGATGCGCTGGTCGGCAGGACCGCTCACCCGTAAACTGCAGGGCATTACCCGCGCACTACTGGATGCTTGATTCGTGAGACGTAAATTACTGCTCCTGCTGGAAACCGGACTGGTCCTGGCAGGGCTGCTGCTGGGGGGCAGTGCCTGGAAGCTGAATTCGGCCCTGGAGCAACCGTTGAACCTGAGCCAGGAACAACTGCTCGATGTTCCCGCCGGCTCCACCCCCACTGGAACCTTCAACCGCCTGCAAGCCGACGGCGTCATCCAGGATGCTTTCTGGCTGCGCCTGTATTGGCGTTTCAACCTGCCGGGCCAGCCCCTGCACAGCGGTGAATACCGCATGACCCCGGGCATGACGGCCCAGGACCTGATCGGTGTCTGGCAGCGTGGCGAGGTGGTGCAATACAGCCTGACCCTGGTGGAGGGCTGGAACTTCCGCCAGGTCCGCAATGCCTTGGCCAAGAGCGACAAGCTGCAACAAACCCTGGCCGGCCTCAGCGACGCCCAGGTGATGGAAAAGCTCGGCCACGGCGGTGTGTTTCCCGAAGGGCGGTTCTTTCCCGATACCTATCGTTTCGTCCGGGGCATGAGCGATGCCGAGCTCCTGGCCAAGGCCTACGATCGCCTGGACAGCGTGCTGGCCAAGGAGTGGGAAAAGCGCGCCGAGGATGCTCCCTATACCGATCCCTACCAGGCGCTGATCATGGCCTCCCTGGTGGAGAAGGAAACCGGCGTACCCCAGGAGCGTGGGCAGATTGCCGGGGTGTTCGTGCGCCGGATGCAGATCGGCATGCTGCTGCAGACCGACCCCACGGTGATCTATGGCCTGGGTGAGCGCTACACCGGCAAGTTGACCCGGGCCCACCTGAAGGAAGCGACGCCCTACAACACCTACATGAACGCTGGCCTGCCGCCGACGCCGATTGCCATGGTGGGGCGCGAGGCGATCCACGCCGCGCTCAACCCGGTGCCGGGCAAGAGCCTGTACTTCGTCGCCCGCGGAGATGGCAGCCATGTGTTCTCCGATGACCTGGACGCCCACAACAGCGCCGTGCGTGAGTTCCAGCTCAAGCGCCGTGCCGACTACCGCTCCAGCCCGGCTCCGACCGCCAGCCCCGCAGCTCCCGAGGCGCCGAGTCCGAGCGCTGCGCCGGAGCAGGCACCGGCCGAGGTCGAACCGGCTCCGCCAGCGCCTGTTCCCCTCGAGCCCGGGCAAGCGCCGAAAAGCCCGCAATGAATTTGAAGGACTGCCCGTGACTGGTTTGTTTATTACCCTGGAAGGCCCGGAAGGCGCCGGCAAGAGCACCAACCGCGAGTACCTCGCCGAGCGCTTGCGTGCAGCGGGCATCGAGGTGGTGCTGACCCGCGAGCCGGGCGGCACGCCCCTGGCCGAGCGTATTCGCGAGGTGCTGTTGACGCCGGCCGACGAGATCATGAACAGCGACACCGAACTGTTGCTGGTATTCGCTGCCCGGGCCCAGCACCTGGCAACGGTGATTCGCCCGGCACTGCAGCGCGGCGCAGTGGTGCTCTGCGATCGTTTCACCGATTCGACCTATGCCTACCAAGGCGCCGGCCGTGGCTTGAGTCTTGCGCGGATCGAGGCCCTGGAAGACTTCGTCCAGGGCCCGCTGCGCCCGGACTTGACCCTGGTCTTCGACCTGCCGGTGGAAGTCGGCCTGGCGCGTGCCAGCGCCCGCGGTCGACTGGATCGTTTCGAGCAGGAGGGCCGGGAGTTCTTCCAGAAGGTTCGCCAAGCTTTCCTCAAGCGTGCCGAGGCCGCTCCCGAGCGTTATTTCCTGGTGGACGCGTCCCAACCCCTGGCCGAGGTCCAGCAATCCCTGGATGGCTTGCTGCCGCAGTTGCTGGAGCGCGCCCGTGGCTGACGTCTTCCCCTGGCAGGATGCCCTTTGGCAGCAACTGGCGGGGCGCACCCAGCATGCCCATGCCTATCTCCTGCATGGTCCGGCGGGTATCGGCAAGCGGGCCCTGGCCGAGCGCCTGATGACCCGGCTGCTGTGCCAGCGACCGGAGGGCCTGGAGGCCTGTGGGCAGTGCAAGTCTTGCCTGCTGTTGCAGGCCGGTAGTCATCCGGACAACTACATCCTGGAGCCCGAGGAAGCCGACAAGCCGATCAAGGTCGACCAGGTTCGCGACCTGGTGAGTTTCGTGGTCCAGACTGCGCAATTGGGCGGGCGCAAGGTGGTGCTGATCGAGCCGGTGGAGGCGATGAACATCAATGCCGCCAACGCCCTCTTGAAGAGCCTCGAAGAACCTTCCGGGGACACCGTGCTGTTGCTGGTCAGCCACCAGCCCAGCCGATTGCTGCCGACCATCAAGAGCCGCTGCGTGCAGCAGGCGTGCCCGTTGCCCAGCGAGGCCATGAGCATGCACTGGCTAGCCGCCGCCTTGCCCGAATGCAGCGACGAGGAGCGGGTGGAGTTACTGGCCCTGGCCGCCGGTTCGCCCCTGGCCGCCGTCAGCCTGCACACCCAGGGCGCTCGGGAACAGCGGGCGCAGGTGGTGGAGGGCGTGAAGAAGCTGCTCAAGCAGCAGCAATCGCCGACCCAGTTGGCCGAGTCCTGGAACGCCGTGCCGTTGTTGCTGCTGTTCGACTGGTTCTGCGACTGGTCGAACCTGATCCTGCGTTACCAGCTGACCCAGGATGAGCAAGGCCTGGGGCTGGCGGACATGCGCAAGGTGGTGCAGTACCTGGCGCAGAAGTCCGCCCAGGCCAAGGTGCTGGCCATGCAGGACTGGATCCTGGCCCAGCGGCAGAAGGTCCTGAACAAGGCCAACCTCAACCGGGTGCTGCTGCTCGAGGCGCTACTGGTGCAATGGGCGGCGTTGCCTACCCAGAACTGACGCCCGGCGCCTAGAATCAGTTCTTCCCTGGGTCGGATGCAGTCATCCGGCCTTTTCATTTATCGGATGCAAGTTGCCGCCCCTATGCTCGTAGATTCCCATTGCCACCTTGATCGCCTCGACCTGGCCGCCCATGACGGCTCCCTGGATGCCGCTCTGGCGGCGGCCCGCGAGCGCGGCGTCGGACACTTCCTGTGCATCGGTGTCAGCGCCGACAATGCCGCGGACGTGAAGGCCCTGGCCGATCGTTATGACGATGTCGACTGTTCGGTGGGGGTGCATCCCTTGGATGTGCAGCCTGGGGCCGCGCCGGCGCTGGACTGGCTGCTGGACGAACTGAACCATCCACGGGTGGTGGCCATCGGCGAGACCGGCCTGGATTATCACTACGAGCCCGAGGCGGCCGAGCTGCAGCAGGCGTCCTTCCGCCTGCATCTGCAGGCGGCCCAGCAGACCGGCAAGCCGGTGGTGGTGCATACCCGTGGCGCGCGGGCCGATACCCTGGCCTTGCTGCGGGAAGCGGCGCTACCCAATGCCGGGGTTTTGCACTGCTTCACCGAGGACTGGGCCATGGCCAAGGCAGCGCTGGACCTGGGGTTCTATATTTCCCTGTCGGGGATCGTCACCTTCCGCAATGCCGACGCCTTGCGTGATGTGGCCCGGCAAGTGCCGGCCGATCGGCTGCTGGTGGAAACCGATTCCCCCTACCTGGCGCCGATTCCCTATCGCGGCAAGCCCAACCTGCCGCAGTACGTGCGTGAAGTGGCGGAGTTCCTGGCGATGTTGCGCGGCGAATCCTACGAGGCCTTTGCCGCACAGACCACGGCGAACTTCAAGCGCCTGTTCCCCCTGGCACGGGTCAAGGACCAGGCCTGATCCTGGCCTGGAGGAATTCCAGGCAAAAAAAACCCGGGTTCTGGGGGGTGAATCCGGGTTAAGACCATTAGGAGTAAAACTTAGGCACGCGGTCCTTCGGCACCTAGATCGGCGTTTCACTTGGGGGAGATGTCCCGCCGACAGTTCAAGTATTGATCAGGATCGGGTTCAGTCCAGTTTGCCTTGTCCGTTTCTTAAACAAATTTGGAATACGCGCGCTTCGCTTGAGTTCTCACTTTCGGTGAAAGTCGGATCTTGCTCGATAATTTGCCGAAGTTGTCTGGAAATTACCCGGTTTTCAACGAACTAGTCGTTCTTCACCTTTTGTCGTGAGCATCACTGCCCGAAGAGTGCGTCCCTATTGGGCATCGAAGCTGTCGATGTGATTGGCGTGTGATGAGGACAGGGCATGCTGTCGTGGTTGATTGAAAACGACTCGTTGCCTGGTTTTCGTCAAGGACCAGCCCTGGCCAGGGATGGGGGTTCCCATTGTGGGGGAACTGGAGCTTCGTGGTCTGTTCCGGGGCTTGGAATGGCCGGGTGTTTTTTCCTGGAACCGGTTGCCGATCCCGTATTCATGGCCTATACCGGCTTTTCCAGGCCTCTCAAGGCTCTGGCGGTAGGTTGGGTTTTATGCCTGAAACCGCAGCAACGATGGATGATCCGTGCATTTTGGCGCAATTTAGGCATAATACGCGGCTTCGATTTTGACCCCGAACAGATCTTTTCTTATGCAGAAAGAACCTCGTAAGGTCCGTGAGTTTCGCCGCCGTGAGCAAGAAATTCTCGATACCGCGCTCAAGCTGTTCCTCGAACAAGGTGAAGACAGCGTCACTGTCGAGATGATTGCCGATGCCGTGGGTATCGGCAAAGGGACCATCTACAAGCATTTCAAGTCCAAGGCGGAGATCTACCTGCGCCTGATGCTCGACTATGAGCGCGACCTGAACGAGTTGCTGCACTCTGCCGATGTCGACAAGGACAAGGAAGCCCTGTCCCGGGCCTACTTCGAGTTCCGCATGCGTGACCCGCAGCGCTATCGGCTGTTCGACCGCCTGGAAGAAAAGGTGGTCAAGGGCAACCAGGTACCGGAGATGGTCGAGGAACTGCACAAGATCCGTGCTTCCAACTTCGAGCGCCTGACCCTGCTGATCAAGGGCCGCATCAGCGAAGGCAAGCTGGAAGACGTGCCGCCGTACTTCCACTACTGCGCTTCCTGGGCATTGGTGCATGGCGCGGTGGCGCTGTATCACTCGCCGTTCTGGAGCAATGTCCTGGAGGACCAAGAAGGTTTCTTCCAGTTCCTGATGGACATCGGCGTGCGCATGGGCAACAAGCGCAAGCGCGACCCCGACACCTCCGGCAACTGAGCCCACCCGCCTTGGGACTGCGCCATCAGCACCTGTATGGCGCAGAGCCCGAGGCTTATACTCAGGCATGGGACTTGTCAAAATCTGATTTTTGAGTCAGGTTTTGCGCGCCTTTCTCTTCCTTCGCCGGAGTCATCCATGATCGTTGATCGTCAAGGCAGGCGCTTTCGCAATCTGCGGATCAGCCTGACGTCAGCCTGCAACTACGCCTGTACCTACTGCGTGCCCAACGGCAAGCGGCTGGTGGCCGCCCAGGACGAGTTGTCGGCCGAGGCGATGGCCCGCGGCGTGGCCTACCTGATCGAGGCAGCGGGCATCGAGCGCCTGCGTATCACCGGCGGCGAACCCCTGGTCAGTCCCAAGCTGGAGGCCTTCATGGGCGCGGTGGCACGCATGGGCCTGGAAGACATCAGCCTGACCACCAATGGCCAGCTACTGGCCCGCAAGCTGCCGCTGCTGGTGGATGCCGGCATTCGCCGTATCAACGTTTCCCTCGATACCCTGGACGCCGCGGCCTTTCGCGGTATCGCCCGTGGCGGTGACCTGGCCACGGTGCTCGACGGCCTGGAGCAGGCGCGAGCCGCGGGGTTGAAGATCAAGGTCAACATGGTGCCGTTGCGCGGGCAGAACCTGGATCAGGTCATGCCGCTGCTCGATTACTGCCTCGAGCAGGGGTATGAGCTGCGCTTCATCGAGTTGATGCGCATGGGCCACTTGGCCCGCGATAACAACGCCTTCCTGCAGCAATTCGTCAGCCTGCGGCAATTGCTGGACCTGATCGGCCAGCACTACGAGTACCTCCAGGCCGACGCGCCGGTGGATGCCACGGCCGTGCGCTACCAGATTCCCGGCCTTGGCCACTTCGGCGTGATCGCCAACGAAAGCGTGCCGTTCTGCCGGACCTGCTCGCGCCTGCGGCTGTCTTCCACCGGCTGGTTGCACGGTTGCCTGTCGTCGAGCAATCGCCACTATGTCGGTGACCTGCTAGACAAGCCTCGCCACCAGGCCTTGCCAGCCTTGCAACGGTTGCTGGTCAAGGCCCTGGGCGACAAGCAGGATGTGGCCTTCTCGGGTGGTGCCACGGTGATGAAGATCATCGGTGGTTGATTCCGTTGCGCAAACCATGCCCTGCAAGCGTGGAGCTGGCGCGGAAGCTGCATCTCGTGGCCATTCGCCGGTTTTCCGTCACCGGATCTTGGAGGGGTAGGATGCGTAGCCTGGTTTTGCTGCTGGCCTTTTTGGCGCTTGGCGGCTGCATGAATGTCAGTGATATGGGCGAAGGGGTGCGCTACCACCTGAGCGACGCGGGTGTGCTCGATCACAGCGATACCCGTCGCACCAGCTCGTTCCGCATTCAGCCTGATTCGTACATTTTCATCGCCCAGGGGCATTTCGTGCCGCCTGGCAATGCCTATCCACGGCCCAACGTAGTGGCCGAAGAAGCCTTCAACGGTTTCATCGAGTATTTCCCCATGGTCCGTCGGGCCCGGGCTCCGGAAGGCCTCAACGAGGCCATGGCCGAGGCCCGCAGCCAGGGTGCGCACTACCTGCTCTATGCGCGTTTCGCCAAGGCCGACGATCGCATCGGCAACTCCGATGAGTGGCTGGACCAGGAAGCGGTGGACCGTCTTGGCATCGATACCAGTACCATCCAGATCATGTTGATCGAAACCAGTACCCAGTATCTGATCGACTCGGCGCGGATTCGTAGTCGCGGCGGTTTACTGACGTTCCACGACAACAAGCCACAAGACTTGCTCGGCCCGCCCTTGCAGCAATACGCTCGTAGCCTGTTGGGCTTGAGCGACTGATTGACGAGGAGGGTGGTATGAGTGGTCCAGGCAAAGCCAATGATCTGCTGGCGCAGATTCCCAAGGCCGAAAAGGGCCTGCCGCCGGTCCATTCATGGAACCCCGATTTCTGCGGCGATATCGACATGCGTATCGCTCGCGATGGCACCTGGTACTACCTGGGCACTCCTATCGGTCGCAAGCCCATGGTCAAGCTGTTCTCCACCATCATCCGCCGCGATGGCGACGACTATTTCCTCGTCACTCCGGTGGAGAAGGTGGGGATCAAGGTCGACGATGCGCCCTTCGTCGCCGTGACCCTGGAGGTGCAAGGGCAGGGTGAAGACCAGGTGCTGCGCTTTGCCACCAATGTCGATGACCAGGTGTGTGCTGGCCACCAGCATCCGCTGAGGGTGGTCATCGATCCCCGGACCCAGGAGCCGGCGCCCTATATCCTGGTTCGACACAATCTGGAGGCGCTGATCCACCGCAACGTCTTCTATCAGTTGGTGGACCTGGCGCAGACCCGCCTCCTCGACGGCCAGAGCTGGCTGGGGGTGTGGAGCGACGGGGTATTCTTCCCCATTGGCCAGGAGCCCTAGTCCTCTGGAATCTATTGCAAGTTGCCAGCTGTGCGGACGCGCCGGGACATGAACGGCCGGACCCCGCTTGGTCGTCCTGGGGATGTTTCGAGCTGTTGTAAGAAGATACTTCTTGCTCTTTCTCAGGCGTTTCATGTATCACACCGGACATGATCAAACATGTCCGATTCGATAAGAAAAAAAGGGTGGTCGACGAACTGATCCGGCGCATTGAAAGCGGTCTGATGGAAGACGGCTCTCAACTGCCGGGCGAGCATCGCCTGGCCGAAGAATTCGGTGTCAGTCGTGGCACCTTGCGTGAGGCTTTGGCCGAGCTCAAGCGT
Source organism: Pseudomonas sp. MSSRFD41 (assembly GCF_014230245.1). Classification (NCBI taxonomy): domain Bacteria; kingdom Pseudomonadati; phylum Pseudomonadota; class Gammaproteobacteria; order Pseudomonadales; family Pseudomonadaceae; genus Pseudomonas; species Pseudomonas sp. MSSRFD41. Next base: position 44,268 of record NZ_JACKZK010000010.1, read on the forward strand.
CGCAACTACATCGCCACGCAAAGCGGGGTCGGTTCCATCGTCACCTTCGACGGTGTCGCCCTCGACCAGAACCACGGCTGGGCCCAGGCGCTGGCCGACAGTGGGGCACTGATCAATACCGAAGTGCTGCGCCTGGAGGCGATCTGCCGCCCGGATCTCAAGCATCGCCTGGGTACCGATCAGTTCATCGCGCTGGATCGGCGCCGGCGCAGCACCGATGGCCGGGTATTGTCCCTGGAGCGTTCGCTGATCCCCGCATCCGGCGAGCTGGAAGGCCTGCCCCGGGTCGGCCTGATCGATGACTCCCTGACCATAACCCTGGCTGCCTACGGCTATATCGGCGAACGCGGCGACCAATGGATCGGCGCCGAGCCGCTGAGCGTCGAAGATGCCGAACTGATGGGGCGCTCCACCGGAGAGGTGTTCCTCAAGGCCCTGCGCACGACTTACGACCGCCAGGGGCGTTTCATGGAGCAGGTCGAGAGCCTGCTGGACCCGCAGCATTTCCGCATGCACCTGCAGTTTGGAGAGTCCCAGTGAGCCCGCTGCAGCGGGCACTAGGCGCTTTTTACGGACTGGCCCTGGGCGATGCCCTGGGCATGCCTACCCAATCCCTGAGTCGCGAGCAGATCCTGCAGCGCTTCGGGACCATCCATACCCTGGAGGACGCCGGCCCGGACCAGCCGATCGCCGCCAACATGCCCAGGGGGTCGATCACCGACGACACCGAACAAGCCATCCTGATCGGCCAGTTACTGGTCCGCGGCCAAGGGCATATCGCGCCCCAGGAACTGGCCCAGAGCCTGATCGACTGGGAAGCGGCGATGCAGGCCAGGGGCTCCCAGGACTTGCTCGGTCCTTCCACCAAGCACGCTATCGAAATGATCCTCGCCGGCCACTCGGTGGAGGAGGCGGGGCGCTATGGCACCACCAACGGCGCGGCCATGCGGATCACCCCGGTGGGCATCGCCAGCGACGTGGCGGCGCCCGAGGCATTCATCCGGGCGGTGGTCCAGGCCTGCCAGGTGACCCATAACACCAGCCTGGGCATCGCCAGTGCCGCCGCTGTCGCGGCAGTGGTCTCCGCCGGTATCAATGGTGCGTCCCTGGGCGACGCCCTGGCCCTGGGCCGGCAGATCGCCAACCAGGCCGAGGTGCACGGGCACTGGGTGGCCGGCGCGAGCATGGCGGCCCGGCTGCAATGGGCCGCGACCCTGGGCGTGGCTGGCGACAAGGCCGGATTCGCCCAGACCCTGTATGAGCTGGTCGGTACCTCGGTGGCCTCCCAGGAGTCGGTGGTGGCCAGCTTCGCCCTGGCCGGGCAGGTGGCGCAGGGCCGGTTGGAGCCGTTCGAGGCCCTGTGCATGGCGGCCAGCCTGGGCGGCGATACCGATACCATCGCGGCGATCCTCGGCGCCATGCTCGGTGCCTGCCAGGGCCTGGGAGGCTGGCCTGGCGAGCTGATCGCCCTGTTGCGGCAAGTCAATGGGCTGGACCTGCAGCCCCTGGTAGAACAACTGCTGGCCCTGCGCTGAATCGCCGGGCCTGACGCTGCATCGTCGGCACGCTGCCGATCGTTAGGGAAAACCCGGTGCCTGCCAGGCAGCGCAGGCGCCGGATACGGCCGGGAATGCCGGGGCGTTCAACGACTTCCGAAATGGCCTGGCATCACAACAATGGCACAAGGAGCGCCACACATGAGTTCATCGACAGCCGGACAGGGTGCCGGACAACTGGAGACCCGGGGTATCGAGCCGGTTCCCGAGGCAGAGTGCGACGGCCATCCGTTGCAACTGTTCTGGGTCTGGTTCGCAGCCAACATCAGCATCCTGGGGTTGCCCCTCGGGGCGACGCTGGTGGCCTTCCGCGGGTTGTCGATCTGGCAGGTGCTGTTGGTGGCGATCCTCGGGTCGGTGGGGTCGTTCGCGGTGGTCGGCCTGATCTCCGTGGCCGGCCGGCGGGGACGGGCGCCAAGCCTGACCCTGTCCCGGGCCATCTTCGGTGTGCGTGGCAACATCGGTCCGACCCTGGTGTCGATGCTGTCCCGGGTGGGCTGGGAAACGGTCAATACCACCACCGCGGCCTTCGTCCTGCTGTCCCTGAGTTCGATCCTCTTCCAGACCCCGGCCTCGGCCAAGGACGCACCGCTGCTGACCTTGCTGTTCATTGCCATCTTCGTGCTGCTGACCTTGAGCGTGTCCGGCCTGGGCCATGCCACCTTGTTGCTGATCCAGAAGTGGGCGACCTACGGCTTCGGTGCGTTGAACGTGCTGGTGGGCGGTTTTCTCTGCGCCACCATCGACTGGACGGCGGTGTTCAACGCCTCGCCGGCGCCCATGAGCGCGATGATCATCGGCGTTGGCACCATGGCCGCCGGCACCGGGATCGGCTGGGCCAGCTCCGGCGCGGACATGTCGCGCTACCAGCAGCGCTCGGTCACTGCCGGCCGCCTGGTGGCCTCGGCGGCCTTTGGCGCCGGCATCCCGTTGGTGCTGCTGATCACCCTGGGCGGGTTGCTATCGGTAGGCAATGACCACCTGGCGTCGGCGGTGGACCCGATCATCGCCATCCGTGACATGCTGCCGACCTGGATGGCGGTGCCGTACCTGATCGCCGCCTTCGGCGGGTTGCTGCTGTCCAACAACCTATCGGTGTATTCCGCCGGTCTCACCGCCTTGACCCTGGGCCTCAAGGTCAAGCGCGTCTATGCGGTGCTGGTGGACATCGTGGCGATCTTCATCGGCTCGATCTACTTCATGCTGATCGCCGACAGCTTCTATGGTCCCTTCATCAGTTTCATTTCCCTGCTGGCGGTACCCATCACCGCCTGGGTGGGGATCTTCGTGATGGACCTGGTCCACCGTCACCACTACAGCGCCGCCGACTTGCTGGATGTCAGCCCGGCCAGTGCCTACTGGTACCAGGGTGGCATCGAATGGCGGGCGTTCGGCGCCTGGGTGCTGGCCATCGTCCTGGGGTTCTGCTTCACCAGCATCGGCACCACCGCCGAGGATGTCTGGTTCACCGGGCCGCTGGCCGATTCCTGGCTGGGCCAGAACGGCCTGGGCTGGGTCGTTACCTTCCTGGTGGCCGGTGGCGGTTATGGGCTCCTGGGCGGCGCTCGCGATCGACGTGCCGCTTTCATCGAGAAGGCCAATGCCTAGGTTGCTGCACAGCGGCCAGGTCATCGTCGACCTGGTCATGGACGTGCCCGGCCTGCCGTCGGCAGGCGGCGATGTGCTGGCCCGCTCGGCGAACTTCGAGGCCGGTGGCGGTTTCAACGTCATGGCCGCGGCGGCGCGCAGCGGTATGCCGGTCGTCTACCTCGGCCGTCATGGCCAGGGGCGCTTTGGCGACCTGGTTCGCGCGGCGATGCAGGCCGAAGGCATTGGCATGAGCCTGGCCTGCAGCCCTGGCGCCGACACCGGTGTATGCGTGGCGCTGACCGATGACAGTGCCGAACGCACCTTCATTTCCCATATCGGCGCCGAGGGCGAGCTGTCGGCCGCAGACCTGGCCCAGGTAGTGGTGACAGCGGGAGACTACTTGTACGTCAGTGGCTACAGCCTGTTGCAGGCGCACAAGGCCCAGGCCCTGCTCGACTGGTTGCTGGGCTTGCCGGTCACGCTGCCGTTGATGTTCGACCCGGGGCCGCTACTGGCTTCGGTGGAGCCGACGCTGCTGGTGGCCTTGCTGCCCCGGGTGGATATCTGGAGCAGCAATCGCGTCGAGGCCCTGCAGTTCACCGCTAGCCAGGGCATCGCCGAGGCCATGCTGCGGCTCGCCCCGCAACTGGCCCGTGATGCCTTGCTGGTACTGCGCGACGGCGCCCAAGGCTGCTGGCTCAACCAGCAGGGCGAAGCGGTGCGGGTACCTGGGTTCGCAGTCGAGGCGGTGGACAGCAATGGTGCAGGGGATGCCCACGCCGGAGTATTCATCGCCGCGCTGGCCGCCGGTCTTGACCCCCTGGCCGCCGCGCGCCGGGCCAATGCGGCGGCGGCCCTGGCGGTGACGCGCCGGGGGCCGGCCACCGCTCCTCGTAGTGCCGAAGTGGACGTGCTGCTACGGGCCGGTTGAAGCTTCAGCCGGCCTTGCGCAGGGCTTCGATCAACTCCTGCTTGCGCATCCGCGAGCGTCCCGCAATGTTCTTAACGCGTGCCTCCTGCATCAGGCTGTCCCTGGTCTGGGTGGCCAGCGACGCCTGGCTGTCACGCGGGTGGCCCTGGCGGCTCGCGGCTGCGCGCCGGGCTGAGTCGCTGCGGGCCCGGGCCTTGTCCGCCGGGTTCTTGTCCCTGCCGGAGCCGCCGGCCCGCTCTCCACCGCCGGACTGTTTGTTGACCGTGGCCCAGGCCCTGGCTTCGGCTTCGTCCGGGGGCAGGCCGCGTTCTTCATAGCTGGCCTCGATGGCCGCCGCCTTGCGGCGCTGGGCCAGGGTGTACTTGGCTTTGCTTCCTCGAGTCATGGCGTCTTTCCTCTTGGATCATGGCAAGCAGGACTGGCTGGATGACAGCGCGAATGGCCCGTTACTGGCTGCTGCCTTCGGAGCCCGAGCCGCCGGTGGTGGTCTTGGAGCCGGCGCCGCTCTTGCCGTTGTCCGGTGCCCCGGAGTCCAGGGTGCCGGCGCCGCCCTGGCGGTCGTTGTCGTTGCCCTGGATCCGTGGATCGGTGCCGGTGGCTGGTGGCAACGAGCCTTCATCCACGGTCGGCGGGTTGATGTTGATCTTCGGTGAGCCTTGGGTGGCCGGGGACTTGGGGCCTTCCACCGGGTTGGTGGGGCCGGTGGCGCCGGCCATGGCCACGCTGGACAACAGTCCGGCCAGGACCAGAGTTGAGAGTTGGACCTTGATCATGATGTCGCCTCCATTCGTTAGAGTCGCTACCTGATATTGGTCCGCCCGGACGGGGCCTTGGTGCCGAGGACACGACGAACGGTGTCAGGCTTCCCGGGCCTGGAGCCGTTGGCGCTGCCGCCAACCCAGGCGGCCAAGGCTGATCAGCCAGTTCAGCACGGCGATCGCCAGGACGCTGGACAGCAGGGCCTGGATGCCGGAGCCGACGATGAGCCTGCCGGCCAGCCAGGGGAAACCGAACACGCCGATGAAATAGGCCAGGCTGAACAGCAGCAATGCCTGGGAGGTACAACCAGTCGGTGCCTCGTTGGCGGCCTGGCCATTGATCACCGAGTAGGTCAAGCCATAACCGACCCCAAGCACCATGGCGGCCAGCAAGTAGCTGGTGCTGCTGTCCACGACGAACAGCAACAGCAGGACCGCCACCACCATCAGCCCCGACAGCAGGCAGGCGGCGCGGTACGGATCACGCTTGACCACCAGGCCAGCCAGCAGCATCCGGCTGGCGATGGCGGCGCTCATGAAGCCGATGAAGAACAGCGAGTAATCCACGCCCCTGGAGGGACCGTAGCTGGTCTGGAAGCTCGACAAGCCGCCGAAGACGCTACCGCTCAGGCCCACCATCAGGATCGGCAACGATGCCCCGGACCTGAGGACTCGGGCACTGCCACTCCAGGTGATCCTGGCCGCAGTGGCCTGCAGGTGGTTGGCCTGGTTGCGCAACCGGCCAGCCAGCTTCCAGAAGATCAGCACGCCCAGCAGGCTGGCCGCCGCGGCGATGAAAAAGGCGCTGCTCAACGGGTAGCCCAGGGCACTGGCCAGGCGCCCCAGCAGTGGCGCGCTGCCGATGCCGGTCATCATGCTGCCCGAGAGCAGGGCGAAGTAGCGGGCTCGGTGGGCCGGTTCCACCAGCATGGCGACGATGATCGGGCCCAGGGTATAGAACACCCCCCAGCCCAGGCCCAGGAACAGGCCGAACCCCAGCAGCGCCGGGCCAACCCCCGGGCTCAGGGCGAACCCCAGGCAGGCCACGGCCAGCAGGCTGCCGAACCAGGCCACCGAGCGGGCGGCGCCGAGCCAGTCGGAAAGGTGCCCGGAACCGATCACCGCGGCGAAAGTGCTGAGCATCGCCACGGCAATCACTTGGCCGGCGTCCTGTTCGTTACCGCCGTGACTGCCGATCAGCAACGCCAGGAGGAAGGTCGAGCCATAGGACAGCGACAACAGGTAGCTGCCCAGGCAGAACACGCCGAACACCGGGCCGGGGACCCGGGTGGCCGGGATAGAGCAGGGGGACATGCAGGCGCCTCTTCATGCTTGTGGTTATGCGGGGCTTTCTAGCATGACGGTGGCGGGCGTTGGTTGTATTCCTCGCTGCCTCAGGGTTAGCCGGCAGCGGAGTAAGAACGGGCGTTATTGGCCGATTTCCTCCAGCAGCGCCTGGCGAAAACGTACGAGGCGCTCATGCCGGACCTGGGCCAGGCGGCTGCCGGCGGCGGTCTGGAAGCCTTCGGCCAAGTGCAGCAGCTTGCTCTGGAAGTGGTCCAGGGTGAAGCGTGAGTCATCCAGTTCGCGGTGGCTGGCGCTTGGGTCGGCCGGGTCGTACAGGGCCCGGCCCAGGCGCCCCGAGACGTAGAAGGTGCGAGCCACGCCGAGCGCGCCCAGGGAGTCGAGACGATCGGCATCCTGGAGGATTCGCGCTTCCAGGGTGGTCGGCGTCAGCCCCGCGGAAAAACTGTGGGTGGCGATGGCATGGGCCACGGCCTCGATATCGCTGGCGCTCCAGTTCAGGTCGGCCAGGACCTGCCGTGCCCGCTCAGCCGAGAGCCGTGACGCCTGGGAGCGCAGCGGCGAGCTTTTTTCCACGTTCACGCAGTCATGGAGCAGGGTCGCGGCCAGCAACAGGCGCAGATCGCCGCCTTCCTCTGCGGCGATACGCCGGACGTTGCTCCACACCCGATACAGGTGGGACAGGTCGTGGGCGCCGTCGTCGTGGGGCTCGAAGGCATGGGGCAGCAGGCTGGCGGCCAAGGACTCCAGGGGCGCGAAAGTCATGGGCAGGCTCCGGTTGGCGGTTGGGCCGCCACTCTAACCGCTGACGCCGGTGGTGATAAGTATCGATGGGGTGCAAGGCCGATACGGAACATGGATGGCCGATGGCGGAGAAATGCCCGTGCATGTCTTTCGGCTGTCGTTCTAATATGGCCGACCTGATTCCGCCATGAGAACCGCCGATGACCGTCGAAATTCGTCCTGCGCTGCCCAGCGACGCCCCGCAGATCCTTGCGTTCATCACCGAACTCGCCGACTACGAGCGAGCCCGTCACGAGGTGATCGCCAGCGTCGCCGACATCGAGCGCAGCCTGTTCAGCGAAGGCGCCACGGCCCATGGCCTGATATGCCTGCGCGACGGTGTGCCGATCGGCTTCGCGGTGTTCTTCTTCAGTTATTCCACCTGGCTGGGCAGCAACTGCCTGTACCTGGAGGATCTCTACATCACCCCCGAGCAGCGGGGCGGAGGGGCCGGCAAGCAACTGTTGCGGCACCTGGCGCAGATCGCCTGCGACAACGACTGCGGGCGTTTCGAGTGGAGCGTGCTGGAGTGGAATGAACCGGCGATCCAGTTCTACAAGTCCCTGGGCGCGCAGCCCCAGGAGGAATGGGTCAAGTACCGCATGGATGGCGAGGTGCTGCGGGCCTTCGCCCGGGGTTGAGGCGCGGGCGCCAGCGATCCGGGTCGCTGGCGCCGTATGCAAGGGCGACTCAGCCCTTGAGGGTCGCCATGTCGATCACGAAGCGGTATTTCACGTCGCCTTTGATCATGCGTTCGTAGGCCTGGTTGATCTGGCGGATATCCAGCATCTCGATGTCGCAACGGATGCCGTGCTCGGCGCAGAAATCCAGCACTTCCTGGGTTTCGGCGATGCCGCCGATCAGCGAGCCGGCCAGCACCCGGCGGCCCATCACCAGCTTGCCGGCGTGCAGTGCCGGGTCCACCGGTTCGATCAGGCCCACCAGGATGTGCACGCCGTCAAAGCGCAGGGTATCGAGGTAGGGGTTGAGGTCGTGGGCTACCGGGATGGTGTCCAGGAGGAAGTCGAACTGCCCGGCCGCGGCCTGCATCTGTGCCGGGTCGGTGGACACGATCACGTGATCCGCGCCTTGTTGCCGGGCTTCCTCGGCCTTGCTCGCCGAGCGGGTGAACAAGGTCACTTCGGCCCCCAGGGCCTTGGCGAACTTGATGCCCATGTGGCCCAGGCCGCCCATGCCGAGAATCCCCACCTTGTCCCCGGCCTTGACGCCGTAGTGCTTGAGCGGCGAGTAGGTGGTGATGCCGGCGCAGAGGATCGGCGCGGCGCTGGCTGGGTCCAGGGACTCGGGGATGCGCACCACGAAATGCTCGCTGACCACGATGCTGTCGGAGTAGCCACCCATGGTGTTGCTGCCATCGATCCGGTCTGGCGAGGCGTAGGTCAGGGTCGGGCCCTGCAGGCAGTATTGTTCCAGGTTGGCGGCACAGGCCTCGCACTGGCGACAGGAGTCCACCATGCAGCCGACGCCGACCAGGTCGCCGACCTTGTGCCGGCTGACGCTGGAGCCGACGGCGGTGACCCGGCCGATGATTTCATGGCCCGGCATCAGCGGGTACACGGCGATGCCCCATTCGTTGCGGGCCTGGTGGATGTCGGAGTGGCAGACGCCGCAGTAGAGGATCTCGATGGCCACATCGTCCGGGCGTGGGCTGCGCCGCTGGAAGCTCATGGGGGCGAGGGGAGTGGTGGCCGACTGGGCGGCATAACCGATGGCGGTGTACATGGGGGGACCTCGCAAAGCGCTGACAAGTGAGGCGGCGCATTGTCGGCGCGAGGCTGGCGGGCAACCATGGCGATTCCTCGGCATGTCATGCCTATTCCTCCGCCATCGACGGTTTTCATGGGGCATTGGCCAACGGACCTGCGATGATGTTGGCATCCCCTCCCTTGCATGAAGTTTGCCCACATGTTGTTGACCCGCCATCTGGATGCCAATGCCCCCCTGGTCGCGCTGCTCGAGCCCCTGGCCAGTCGCGAGGGTTTCGCCGCTACTGCCTTGCCCGGGATCCAGGTGCTGCGGGCCAGCTGCGATGTGGCCCGGGGGCCGCAGATCTACGAGCCGAGCCTGATGATCATCGTCCAGGGCAGCAAGCTGGCCTACCTCGGCACCCGGACCCTGGAATACGGCGCCGGGCATTACCTGATCCAGGCACTGTCGGTGCCGTTCGAGTGCGAAACCTTCGCCTTGCCCGACGCGCCGCTGCTGGGAATCTCCATTGGCATCGACCGCGCCGTGCTCAGGGAGCTGGTACTGGCCATGGGCGTCGGTGATGGGCCCGCAGCCGCGGCGCAGACCCTGGAGTCCATGACCTCGGTGGTCCTCGACGACGGCATGCGCGGTTGTGTGGAGCGCTTGTTGCACTGCCTGCATGATCCCCTGGAGTGCAAGGTCATGGGGCCGGCGCGGGTCCGTGAGCTATTGTTCGCCGTCTTGCGTGGACCCCAGGCCGAAGCCTTGCGGGCACTGGTGGAGCAGCAGGGGCATTTCGCCCGGGTCGCCGCCTCGCTCAACCATTTGCACCAGCACTACACCGAGCCGTTGAATGTCGAGACCCTGGCTCGCTGCGCCAATATGAGTACTTCGACCTTCCATGAGCATTTCAAGCGCAGCACCTTGTTGTCGCCGGTGCAGTACCTCAAGCGCTTGCGGTTGCTCAAGGCCCAGCAATTGCTGCTGGGCGAGGGGCTGGGCGTGGCCCAGGTGGCTCATCGGGTGGGATACCAGAGCACCTCGCAATTCAGCCGCGAGTACAAGCGCTACTTCGAGCGCAGCCCGGGGGATGAGCGCGCGGCTTGAAGGCCGGAATGAAAAAGGCCCCCATTTGGGGGCCTTGGTGGAGGGGCAGGGCGTCGACCTACATGTTCGGGTAGGTCGGCCCGCCGGAGCCTTCCGGGGTGACCCAGGTGATGTTCTGCGCAGGGTCCTTGATGTCACAGGTCTTGCAGTGCACGCAGTTCTGGGCGTTGATCTGGAAGCGCTTCTCGCCGTCTTCCTGAGTGACCACTTCGTACACGCCGGCCGGGCAGTAGCGCTGGGCTGGCTCGTCGTACAGCGGCAGGTTGCGGCCCAGGGGGATGCTCGGGTCGGTGAGCTTCAGGTGGCAAGGCTGTTCTTCTTCATGGTTGGTGCCAGAGATGAACACCGAGCTCAATTTGTCGAAGCTCAGCTTGCCGTCGGGTTTCGGGTAGTCGATCTTCACGCAGTCCTTGGCCAGCTTGAGGCAGGCGTAGTCCGGCTTGGTGTCGTGCAGGGTGAACGGCAGCTTGCCGCCGAACAGGTTCTGGTCGACCCAGTTGAAGCCGCCACCGACGATGGCGCCGAACTTGTGGATCGCCGGGCCGAAGTTACGGCTGGCGAACAGCTCGTCATGCAGCCAGCTGGACTTGAACGCGCTGACGTAGCCGTTGAGCTCGTCGGCGCCTTCGGAACCGGCCAGCAGCGACTCGGCCACGGCATCGGCGGCCAGCATGCCGGACTTCATGGCGGTGTGGCTGCCCTTGATCTTGGCGAAGTTCAGGGTGCCCAGGTCGCAGCCGATCAACGCGCCGCCCTTGAACACCATCTTCGGCAGCGAGTTCAGGCCGCCCTTGCAGATGGCACGGGCGCCGTAGCTGATGCGCTTGCCGCCTTCCAGGTACTGCTTGAGCACCGGGTGGTGCTTGAGGCGCTGGAACTCATCGAACGGCGACAGGTAGGTATTGGCGTAGGACAGGTCGACGATCAGGCCGACCACCACCTGGTTATTCTCCAGGTGATAGAGGAAGGAGCCGCCGGTGTTCTCGGTGCCCATGATGTCCAGCGGCCAGCCGGCGGTGTGCACCACCAGGCCTGGTTGGTGCTTGGCCGGGTCGATTTCCCAGATTTCCTTGAGGCCGATGCCGTAGTGCTGGGCGTCGGCGTCGCTGTCCAGGTTGAAGCGCTTGATCAGTTGCTTGCCGATATGGCCACGGCAGCCTTCGGCGAACAGGGTGTACTTGCCGCGCAGTTCCATGCCCGGGGTATACATGCCGTCCTTGGGATGGCCTTCGCGATCCACGCCCATGTCGCCGGTGAGGATGCCGCGGACCACGCCGTTTTCGTCGATCAGGGCTTCCTGGGCGGCGAAGCCTGGGTAGATTTCCACGCCCAGGTTCTCGGCCTGCTGGGCCAGCCAGCGGCACAGGTTGCCCAGGGAGATGATGTAGTTGCCTTCGTTGTGCATGGTCTTGGGCACAAAGAAGTCGGGAACCTTGGTGGCGGCTTCGCCGTTGCGCAGGACATAGATGTCGTCGCGGGTGACCGGGGTGTTGAGCGGGGCGCCCAGTTCCTTCCAGTCAGGGAAGAGTTCGTTCAGGGCCCGTGGTTCGAACACGGCGCCGGAAAGGATGTGGGCGCCGACTTCGGAGCCTTTTTCAACGACGCAGACGCTGATTTCCTTGCCTGCTTCTGCAGCCTTCTGCTTCAGGCGGCAAGCGGCGGACAAGCCTGCGGGGCCGGCACCGACGATGACTACGTCGAATTCCATGTATTCGCGTTCCACTAGGCTATCTCCTACTCAAGGCTCAACGGTTTTTCTAATTGGAGGTTTGGCATTGTGTCCCGCTTTCTCCCATCGCCGATGGGGGAGAGGGGACGGACGACCGACCTTTCTCTTTGGGCGGCGCATTATATCTACACCACTCCTAGCGTCCAATACAAACGTTTGTTTGAAATTGCCGCAGGCCAGGTAAATCAAAGAAGCGCGGCTTATGAACGGCCATTTTGCCGTATTGACCGGAAAAGGTGTTCCGGTCAAGATACGGTCGGTTTTGCGCTCGCCGTAGGCTGACTGTTGGTCTCAAGAGCACCTCTAAAGACAGGGCAAAGGCAGTGAAGGTGATGCGCCGCGCAGCTTGGAAGTGCGCAGTTTACACGCCGCGATAATGAATGACTCGCCGGTCACCAATGACGAGCGGTCATCGCCCCCCGCGAGCAAGGTCAACCTTGGTGTGCCGGCGTTTTTGGAGGTGCCCTTGTGCCGATGAGCATCAACCGCCAGGTTCTCGCCTAGGCGACTTTCTTTTCACCGGAGAGTAACGAGGAATCCATGAAGGTTCTTGTAGCTGTCAAACGAGTGGTCGACTATAACGTCAAGGTTCGCGTCAAGGCGGACAACTCCGGCGTCGACCTCGCCAACGTCAAGATGTCGATGAACCCTTTCTGCGAAATCGCAGTGGAAGAAGCCGTACGCCTGAAAGAGAAAGGCGTGGCGACTGAAATCGTCGTCGTCTCCATCGGTCCCGCTACTGCCCAAGAGCAACTGCGTACCGCCCTGGCACTGGGTGCCGATCGCGCGATCCTCGTCGAGTCCGCTGAAGAGTTGAACTCCCTGGCCGTGGCCAAGCTGCTCAAGGCCGTGGTCGACAAGGAACAGCCACAGCTGGTGATCCTGGGTAAACAGGCCATCGACAGCGACAACAACCAGACCGGCCAGATGCTGGCGGCCCTGAGCGGCTACGCCCAAGGCACCTTCGCCTCCAAGGTCGAAGTGGCTGGCGACAAGGTCAACGTCACCCGTGAAATCGATGGCGGCCTGCAGACCGTTGCGCTGAACCTGCCCGCGATCGTCACCACCGACCTGCGCCTGAACGAGCCACGCTACGCGTCGCTGCCGAACATCATGAAAGCCAAGAAGAAGCCGCTCGAGACCCTGACTCCTGATGCTTTGGGCGTTTCCACCGCCTCCACCAACAAGACCCTGAAAGTCGAAGCGCCGGCTGCACGCAGCGCGGGCATCAAGGTCAAGTCGGTGGCTGAACTGGTCGAGAAACTGAAAAACGAAGCGAAGGTAATCTGATCATGACTATCTTGGTAATCGCCGAACACGATAACAAGGCGCTGGTCCAGGCCACCCTGAACACCGTCGCCGCTGCTGCCAAAATCGGTGGCGACATTCACGTGCTGGTGGCCGGTCAAGGCGTTGGCGCCGTGGCCGAGGCTGCTGCCAAAGTCGCTGGCGTGGCCAAGGTGCTGGTAGCCGACAACGCTGCCTATGCGCACCAACTGCCGGAAAACGTCGCACCGTTGGTCGCCGAGCTGGGTGCTGGCTACAGCCACATCCTGGCTGCCGCCACTTCCAACGGCAAGAACATCCTGCCGCGGGTCGCTGCCCAGCTGGATGTCGACCAGATCTCCGAGATCATCTCGGTAGAAAGCGCCGACACCTTCAAGCGTCCGATCTACGCCGGTAACGCCATTGCCACCGTGCAGTCCACTGCTGCGGTCAAGGTCATCACCGTGCGCGCCACCGGTTTCGATGCCGTTGCCGCCGAAGGCGGTTCGGCTGCGGTGGAAGCCGTCGGCGCGGCCCACGATGCCGGCAAGTCGAGCTTCGTCGGCGAAGAGCTGGCCAAGTCCGATCGTCCTGAACTGACCGCGGCCAAGATCGTCGTTTCCGGCGGCCGTGGCATGCAGAACGGTGATAACTTCAAGCACCTGTACGCCCTGGCCGACAAGCTGGGCGCTGCGGTCGGCGCTTCCCGAGCGGCCGTGGACGCAGGCTTCGTGCCCAACGACATGCAGGTCGGCCAGACCGGCAAGATCGTCGCGCCACAGCTGTACATCGCCGTCGGTATCTCCGGCGCGATCCAGCACCTGGCGGGCATGAAGGATTCCAAGGTGATCGTCGCGATCAACAAGGACGAAGAGGCGCCGATCTTCCAGGTGGCTGACTACGGCCTGGTGGCTGACCTGTTCGAGGCCGTACCTGAGCTGGAGAAGCTGGTCTAATCCAGCCGCTTCACTTATAAAGAGCCCGGCCTTTTGGCCGGGTTTTTTTTGTCTGTCGTTTATCGAGGGAGTGATGTCATGGATTTGCGCCGCATGAGTGGCTGGCCCGTGTTGCTGGGGCTGGCGCTGTTGCCCTCGCTGGCGATGGCAGTGGGCAAGTGCGAGCGGCTGGTGGTGACCGGCAGCCCCGATGCGCCACCCTACCTGTGGCGTGATCCACAGGATCCCAGGCACCTGATCGGTGCCAGCGCCGACTTGCTGCAGCAGGTGGCCGGGGAACTGGGGCTCAAGGTCGAGCTGCTGTATGCCGGCAAGCGCTCCGAGGCGCTCGAGGAGGTGCGTACCGGGCGCATGGACATGCTCGCCGATGCCCCGTTGACCCTCGACGAGCTGGAGTCCCTGGACTATATCCACCCGGCCCTGGTGCAGAACGACTATCTGGTCTGGACGCGCAAGGAAACGACCCTGGATTACCGCCAGTTGTCTGACTTGCAGGGCCACTCCGGCGCCGTTTCGGAAAAGGCCCGCCTGACCCAGCCATTCCAGGCCCTGGCCAAGGAGCAATTGCAGCTCAAGCGCCTGCCGAACCTGACCCAGGTTTTCCAGAAGCTGCTGCTGGGGGAGTTCGACTATGTGCTGGCGCCTCGCTACGCCGGCATGGTCATGGCCCAGTCCCTGGGAATGGCAGGCGACCTGGCGGCGTTTCCCCAGCCCATCGACAAGCCCGGATTGTTCCTGGCGCTGTCCCACAACTCGGCTTGCAATGATCCATGGTTGCGCGGACAGCTGGCAAAAAAGATGACAGAATTGCCCGCGTCCGGTCTGACGCAGGCCCTGTTGCAGCGCAATCTGGAGCGCTGGAAAGTCCAGTTGCAGCAACCCGTCAGCAGCCCCAAACCGTAGGAATCTTGTGTGACTATTCGACCTCTTTTTGCTGCCTTGGCCTTTCTGTCCATGGCCGGTTGTGCAACCGATCCGGCCCCCAACGAGCAGATGCGTCTGACTGCCCGGGCCCTGGAGCAGGCCAAGGCCGTGGGGGCTACGGCCGAGCAGGTGCCGGAATTGAAACTGGCCGAAGAAAAGTTTTCCCGGGCCCAGGGCAATATGCAGGATGAGTCCTACAAGAAAGCCCGGGTTCGAGCCGAGCAGGCCGAGCTGGATGCGCGCCTGGCCGAAGCCAAGGTGCTGACCCAGAAGAGCCAGGAGCAGGTGAACCTACTCAATACCCGCATCACTCGCCTGCGCAAGCAACTGGGGGATGCCCAATGAAGATTTCCAAACCGGTAGTTGGCAGTGCCCTGCTGTGGGTCTGCGCCAGCCTGGTGGGTTGTGCCGGCCAGCAGAGCGAGGAAGCCCTGCAACAGGCCTACAATGACTTCCAGAAGGTCAAGGAGGACTCCAATGTCCTGCGCAGCGCGCCCAAGGATGTGATCCGCGCCGGTGAGTCACTGGCCCGTGCCGATCGTCTTTCAAGCTATTGGGGCAGTGGTAGCGACGTGGAGCATTACGCCTATCTCAGCCGCCGCTACAGTGAGATTGCCCGGGAACACACCGAGCAGATGCTCAACCAGGAGCGCGCAGCCAAGCTCGAGCTGGAGCGCCAGCGCCTGCAACTGGCGTTGCGCGAGGCCAAGCTGAGCAGCGTGCAGCAGCAAGGCAAGTGGCTGGAGGAGCAGATCCTCAGCATGGCCACTACCCATACCGACCGTGGGCTGGTGATGACATTGGGCGACGTGTTGTTCGATACCGGCGAGGCGGAGCTCAATAACTCGGCCAACCGCATCGTGCTCAAGGTGGCCCAGTTCCTCCAGCTCAATCCCAAGCGCGTGGTGCGGATCGAGGGGTACACCGACAATACCGGGGAGCATCAGGGCAACCTGCAGCTGTCCCGCGACCGGGCCCAGGCAGTGGCGGATGTGCTGGTGGACCTGGGCGTCGACGAAAAGCGCATCCAGGTCGAGGGTTATGGCGACGACTATCCGGTGGAGGCCAACGCTTCCGAGCGCGGCCGGGCGCAGAACCGTCGGGTAGAGATCGTTTTCTCCGACGAGAAGGGCCAGCTCGGCGCCGCTCGCTGAGGTTCTGCCAGCTTTCATGAAAAACCCGATGCCTGACCGCATCGGGTTTTTTTATGCCTGCCCAACGGCTGGAAAAAAATTGCCGTGGTGCTTTTCACTGCCTGGTGTCCTCGACTATTGTGGAAACTGTCCCAGTACACTTCTAAACTGTGCCGGTATTGTTTCATACAAGAATAAAACACCGTGAAATCGGGTGCTGCGCCATGACCAATCTCTTGCTCTATCAACGTATCGCTCAGCAGTTGGCTGAGGATATTCGCCGTGGTGTCTACCAGCCGGGGGAGCGCGTGCCGTCGGTGCGCAAGATGAGCTCGCAGCTCAATGTCAGCCACGCCACGGTGCTGCAGGCCTACGCCAACCTGGAAGACCAGGGGCTGATCCGCGCGCGACCGCAGTCGGGCTACTACGTGCACCAGACGCCCGCGCTGACCGCGCCGACGCCGGATATCGCCCGGGTCGAGCGTCCGGGGCTGGTCACCCGCAGCAGCATCATCCAGCAGGTGCTGGTGGAGTCGCGCCGGGAAGGGGTGTTTCCCCTGGGGGCCGCGGTGCCCAGCGTCGACTACCTGCCCGTGCGCGCACTGCACCAGCAATTGGCCAAGGTCACGCGCTTCCATAGCCCTCGCGCCTTCAGCTACATGTTCAGCCCGGGATTCGAGCCGCTGCGGCGCCAAGTGGCAATCCGCATGCGCGATGCCGGCGTGGTGGTCGACCCGTCCGAAGTGGTGATCACCCACGGTTGCGTCGACGCGCTGCAGATGTCGCTGCGGGTCCTGACGCGACCCGGTGACCTGATCGCCGCCGAATCGCCGACCTATTACGGGTTGCTGCAACTGGCCGACCTGCTGGGGCTCAAGGTCATCGAGATCCCCAGCGATCCCTCCACTGGCATGAGCCTGGAGGCCTTGCAACTGGCGGCTAACCAGTGGTCGATCAAGGCCCTGGTGTTGACCACGCGCCTGAGCAATCCCTTGGGCGGCACCATGCCCGAAGAGCGGCAGAAGCAGCTGTTGCGCCTGGCGTCGGACTTCGATATCCAGGTGGTCGAGGACGATATCTACGGCGAGCTGATGTTCGAGGTCGGCCGGACCAAGTCCCTGAAGGCCTATGACCGCCTGGACCGGGTGATCTACTGTTCCAGCTTCTCCAAGACCTTGTCGCCCGGCGTACGCATCGGTTGGATGATCGCCGGCAAGTACCAGCAGGAAATCCAGCGCCTGCAGACCTTCAGCACCCATTCGGCCTGCAGCGTGACCCAGATGGCCGTCGCGGCTTACCTCGAGAACGGCGGCTACGATCGGCACCTGCGCTACATCCGCCAGGAGTATCGCAAGAACCTCAGCGCCTTCCAGCTGGCGGTCCAGCAGTACTTCCCGGAGGGCACGCAGATCACCCGGCCCACTGGCGGCTTTATCCTCTGGGTCAGCTTGCCGGGGCGGGTCAACACCCAGGAATTGCATGTCCGGGCCCTGCAACAGGGCATCAGCATCGCCCCCGGATTGATCTTCAGCAATACCGAGCAGTTCAACCACTGCGTACGCCTCAACTGCGGTACCCCGTGGAATCGCGAGGCCGAACGGGCGCTGATGACCTTAGGGATGCTCGCCAGCCAGCTGTGCCAGGAAGCGGCAGGCGGATTCTAAGCCCCATGCTTGTCATGGGGCGTGCAACGAGCGAGCATAGAGGCACCTTGTTCTCGATCTGCCTGTTTTTATGAAAGCCTTTCTTCCTACCATCTGGTTATGCACCTGCCTGTTGGGAGCGGCTGTTGCCATGCCCGTCCAGGCCGCTGCGCCTGTGGACAAGCCCGCTGCCGGTAGTGCTCGTTCGAGCCAGCCAATGGCCTCTGGCAAAGATCCGGCAAAGAAGGCTCCGGCCAGCAAAACCAAGTCCGGGGCCAATGCCGGCAAGACCCAGCCGGCGAGCAAGAAATCTGCTCCCGTCAAACAGTCCAAGTGGGCTTACCAGGACATCAAGACCCCGTTGGTCAGCCCCAAGCTGGACTTGAACCTGCCAACCGAAATGGTCAAGCACCTGCAACCCCTGGGTGCCGCGCCATTGCCCAAGCGCGCGCCGTTGCTGCCGCCGATGTTTGGCGAGAAGCCCAAGGAAAGTACGCCGTTCCAGCTCAATGGCCGTCTACTCACCAACGAGATGCAGCTGCAATTGCGCCGGGAAGAGCGCCGGGACATCGAGGGCGCCGCCCTGGATTTCGAGTTCAAGCAGTAAATTCTTTACCGCCCTTGTGACTGTCGTGGCCGACACTTTGTCGGAGACTGATCGGTCACGCACGGTTGTGCGTCAAATCCGTTCTTCGAGTAATTTTAAACGGCTGTTTTAGCGGTTACTCTTGGGCGGCGTCATCCCACTCTTTGCTTGTCGCGAGGAAATCTTCGTCATGAACTGCCGTGAAGGTTGTGGCGCTTGCTGCATCGCCCCTTCCATCAGCACCCCGATTCCCGGAATGCCCCAGGGCAAGCCGGCTGGAGAACGTTGCGTGCATCTTTCGGTCGAACACCTGTGTGGGCTGTTCGGCCTGCCTGAGCGGCCGGCGGTGTGTGGGGCCTTCCAGGCGGATGCCGAGATCTGTGGCGAGAGTCGTGAAGAAGCCATCCGCCTGATCGGTTGGTGGGAGCAAGTGACGGCGGCTTAGGGTGTTCTCAATGAACGGAACTTCAACAATAAGGAATAAGACAATGGGTTCGCTGCATCGAATTGCTGTGCTCTGTGGTTTAACCGTGCTGTTGTCGGCAACGGCCCAGGCCGAAGACTGGCAGACGGCCAAGGACGAAGACGGCATCAAGGTCTCCTTGAGCGAAGTGGCCGGTTCCAAGTACAAGGCCTATCGTGGTGTCACCACCATGAAGACCTCCATCGCCAAGCTCCGCGCGCTGCAAGAGGATGTAACCGGGGCTTGCGCCTGGATCCACGAATGCAAGGCCCAGAAGCTGCTCAAGCATGAGGGTGACCAGAGCTGGACCTACACCCAGTTCAACACTCCGTGGCCGGTCACCGCCCGTGACTCGGTCCTGCACATCACCACCAGCCAGGGCGCCGACGGCAGCCTGACCCGCAAGCTGGAGGGCGTGCCGACCTATATCCCCGAGGAAAAAGGCTTCGTGCGCGTGGCCCAGGTCGAGGGCTATTGGAAATTCGTGCCCAAGGGCGCCGACCAGGTGGAAGTGACCTATCAGGTCCATACCGAGCCAGGTGGCAGTGTCCCTTCCTGGCTGGCCAACAAGTTTGTGGTCGATGCTCCGTTCAACACCCTGAAGGCACTCAAGGCTCGTGCCGAGAAGCCTTGAGCGCAGTGCTCCATCCGTCATGCCAAAGGCCGCCTTCGGGCGGCTTTTTTCATGGCTTCGGGCCATGACACAGCGGAACGTTTGCCAGGGCCTCAAGGTCCAGATTATATAGGCCCATACAGGGGCCATCGAGGAGGTATTGATGCAAAAGTGGCAAGTCACTTTCGTTGATGATCATGGTGTCCAGGCCGTCGAGCATTTCGCTTGCGAACAGCCTCCGACCCTGGAGCGCGCCGCGCAGCTGGTGCGGGCCAGGCTACTGCCGGTGAGTGCCGAGCTGGATCTCAACGACCTGGAGGGGCGCACCGACATGCCCACTCTCAAGAGCCTGAAAGAGCAGAACAGCATTCAGATTCTGAGCATCACGCCGATTCAGTAAGTAACAGAGATGGTATCGGCCATGATTTCTGGCAGCGTCCAGAGGCAGGCGCTAATCTGCAAGCAAGGTCAGCGAATTCTTCACCAAGGCCTGATCTTGCCAGCTCCATGCTTGTTTCCTGGCGACCTCCCCCGGGTCGTGACACGGGCCTTTTGGGCCTCATTCGGGAAGCACGGAAAGTCTATCCATCGGTTTGAGGAGGACGTTTCATGAGCACAGCCTTTCAAGAAGACATCAGCAGCAGCGTGCTGCGCCGCATGAAAGAGGGCGGCTTCGATTTTTCACGTTTTCATCCCATCGAGTTCTACGCCATTTTTCCGGATGAGGAGCGGGCGCGCAGGGCGGCGGGACACTTTCGCGGCGAATCCCTGAATGCCCAGGTCAGCCCGCGTGACGATGGTGCCTGGTATTTGGAGCTGAGCAAGGTGATGTATGCCACCCATGGCGGCATCGGTGACTTCGAACAGGACTTCGAAGCGGTGGTCGAGCCCTTGGGGGGCATCATCGAGGGCTGGGGAGTGAAGCATGAGATTCGTGGGCGGCTGATATAGCCGGATAAGCGCATCGAGAATGACGATTGGCCAACCCACGGGTTGGCCAATTGCATTCCAGGGCCCGCAAAGACAAAAAAAGCCACCCGGGAGGGTGGCTAAAAGGGAAGACCGGTCTTGAGCGGGAGCCGGTCAGGAGAGTCCGGATCCGTTGGTCGTCGGCGTCATCAGGTTTGCAGCAGCGGTTTCATCAGGCAGGTGAAGTGCTGCTCGATAGGGGCGATTATCCGCCGGCATGCGCAGTGGGTGAAATCGACTCTGGCTATGCCAGTGATAGCCAGGGTCTTTACTCGATCCGGGCAGGGACTCAGGGCTGCTTGCGCCCGGCCATGTGGCGCAGGTAACCCAGTAGCAGCTCCAGTTCGGTATCGGGCAGGACGCTGTTGCTGAAGCCCGGCATCTTCGCCTGTGGCCAGCGTCGCAGGCTCTGTGGGTCGCGGATGTAGCGCTTGAGGAAGTCGCCGCCGAAGTACTCGGTGGGATTGTAGGGGACGTTCAGGTCGGGACCGAATTGCGAATCCCCGGCGCCGTTGAGCCGATGGCAAGCCAGGCAGTTTTTCTGGAACAGGGCAAAACCCTGGTTCACCGGATCATCGGCGGCTAGCGCGGGGTCCGGCCGCAGGGCCGGGAAACGTTCGGCCACCGGCGCCAGGCGCTGGATCCGTGCCACCTGGAACGGCCACTGCTCGGGGCTGATATGCCCGGCCACAGGGTTGCTCCATACCAGGTAGAAAGGGCCGGCGCTGGGTTTGCCGGCTGCCAGTGCAGGCCAGGGTCGACGTGGATCCTCGATGGCCAGCCAAGCCCGGGCCCCCTGGCGCTCAAGCAGTGGTGCCGCGCTCAGTTCGGCGGCGAAGCCGTCCAGGGCCACGGCTTGCAAGTGGTCCTCGGGCTGGAGGCCCGGGAGCAGGTCGGCCAGGGGGACCGCGCGGTAGTGCATTTCACGCTTGTAGGAGACATCGTCCCGGATGCTGATATCCCGGGCCTCGGGGTGGCGCAGCAGCTCTTCGGTCTGCCAGGCTCGGCGGTCGGAGCCCAGGTCGATCAGCAGTTGTGCGGCGTGCAGGGGCATGCTCAGCAACAGGGCGGTGTACAGGAACAGGGTTTTCAATTGATGGCCGTCGGATCGTCGTCAGTGGGTTCGTTGCCGGGCAGCACGTCGTCCGGTCGCGACACGTGATCGAACAAGGCGTCCCGGAGTTCTTCGTAGTTGCCGCCGTTCACGATACCGAAATAACCGCGCTGGATCAGCGTTTCCTCGGCTTCCAGGGCGTGCTGGTTGGTGTCGCTGTAGATCACCACCGTGGCGTTGGGGTCCAGCACCACCTTGCGCAACTGGTAGGCCAGGCCCTCGGCGCTGATGCCGGTGCCGTCCTCCAGTTCGAGGTTGACCTGCAGCGAGTTGTGCAGGTTGCCGGCGGCGAAGTCGCTGTCGTTGCGCAGATCCAGGATCAGGGCACCGTCGTTGATTTCATCCACGGCGCGATTGACGTCGATGATTCCGGCGTGGGCGTTGAAGGCGCTCAAGAGCGCGGCAAGTGCAATCCAATGGCGCATGAATCTTCCCCGTGATGTTCCCCAGGAAGACTGGCACACAAGTGCGTGCCCCGGTAGGAACCGGGGACAATTTTATGACTCGTTGATCGAGCCGCCATGAATCAACCGATCACCTTGGTGAGGTTCGGCAAGATCAATAGCAAGGTGGTTGCGAAGAGGATGAGTCCTGCCTGGCGAACTTTCGAGTGTTTGAACATGGCTGAATGCCTTTTGTTGTTATTCCTGAGCATCAATGCAAGCCGGTTCCTGTTCTTCACTATGGGCCGGCCATGTTTCCATTTTCTTACCTGTCCCGGTGCAAAGACCCTCCGGGACTTCCTACAGTTTCTACCTTAGGGGCCTTGAATCCCTTGGCTTAGATCCAATTCGTATGAACTTATCGCGGGATTCGATAAAAACCTTATAAGTTCCTCCCGGTCCCCCATGGCCGCCCTTTGGCTAGACAGCTCGCGACCCTTTGTCGGGCTATCCATTAGCTGCCTACCGTTCGTCTGAGCATCACCGTCAAGGCGGCTGAGCGCATCGGTCATTGAATCCGATGCTGGCGCGCCTAAGGTGGGAACTCGACATTTTCTCCCTGCACAAACGGTTCGAGGACGTCATGACCCAAGCTTTGATATTCGATGCGTTACGCACGCCCCGTGGCAAAGGCAAGGCCGATGGCGCCTTGCACAGTGTGAAGCCGGTGAACCTGGTGGCGGGGCTGATGCGGGCCCTGCGCCAGCGTTGCGAGCTGGACACCAGCCAGGTGGACGATGTGGTCCTGGGCTGCGTGACGCCCATCGGCGACCAGGGCGCCGACATCGCCAAGACCGCGGTGCAGGTCGCGGACTGGGATGTCAGCGTGGCCGGGGTGCAGATCAACCGCTTCTGCGCCTCGGGCCTCGAGGCGGTGAACCTGGGGGCGATGAAGGTGCGCTCCGGCTTCGAGGAACTGGTGGTGGTCGGTGGCGTGGAGTCCATGTCGCGGGTGCCCATGGGCAGCGACGGTGGCGCCTGGGTGCTGGACCCCGAGACCAATCTGCACAGCCACTTCACGCCCCAGGGCATAGGGGCCGACCTGATCGCCACCCTCGAAGGCTTCTCCCGCCAGGATGTCGACCGGTTCGCCCTGCAATCCCAGCACAAGGCGGCTCGCGCCCGGGCTGGCGGTGCCTTCGCCAAGTCCCTGGTGCCGGTGCGCGACCAGAACGGCCTCCTGCTGCTGGACCATGACGAATTCATCCGTGCCGACTCGACCCTCGAGGGCCTGGGCAATCTCAAGCCGAGCTTCGAGATGATGGGGCAGATGGGGTTCGACGCCACGGCCTTGCGGGTCTACAGCCACGTCGAGCGGATCGATCATGTGCACACCCCGGGCAACAGTTCCGGGATCGTCGACGGCGCGGCGCTGATGCTCATCGGCTCCGAGGCCAAGGGGCGTGAACTGGGCCTCAAGCCCCGGGCGCGGATCGTCGCCACTGCGGTCACCAGCACCGACCCGACCATCATGCTCACCGGCCCGGCACCGGCCACCCGCAAGGCCCTGGCCAAGGCCGGGCTGCGGGTCGAGGACATCGACCTGTTCGAGGTCAACGAAGCCTTCGCCTCGGTGGTGCTCAAGTTCATCAAGGACATGGCCATCGACCCCGACAGGGTCAACGTCAACGGTGGTTCCATCGCCATGGGCCACCCCCTGGGCGCCACGGGCTGCGCGATCCTCGGCACCCTGCTCGACGAACTGGAAGCCCGCGGCCAGCGCTATGGCCTGGCCACCCTGTGTGTCGGCGGCGGCATGGGCATCGCCACCATCATCGAACGCCTCTGAGCCCCGCTATCAAGGAATCCTTTCATGACCGATGCCATCCGTTACGAAAAAGGGCAGGACCAGATCGTGGTCCTGACCATCGACATGCCGGGCCAGAGCGCCAACACCATGAATGCGGCCTACCGCGACGCCATGGCCGCCACCCTGGCCCGGCTGCAGGCCGAGCAAGCCGACATCGCCGGGGTGATCGTCACGTCGGCGAAGAAAACCTTCTTCGCCGGCGGCGATCTCAACGAGCTGATCAAGGTCGGAAAACCCCAGGCCCAGGCCTTCTATGACATGGTTCTGGCCCTCAAGGCCCAACTGCGGGCGCTGGAGACCCTGGGCAAGCCGGTGGTGGCGGCAATCAACGGCGCGGCCCTGGGCGGCGGTTGGGAAATCTGCCTGGCTTGCCATTACCGCGTGGCCCTGGACGACAAGTCGCTGCAGGTCGGCCTGCCGGAAGTCACCCTGGGCCTGTTGCCCGGTGGCGGCGGGATCGTGCGCATGGTGCGCATGCTGGGCCTGGAGAAGGCCTTGCCGTACCTGCTCGAGGGCAAGAAGGTCCGGGCGCGGCAGGCGCTGCAGGCGGGCCTGGTGAATGAGCTGGCTGGCGACCGCGACGAGCTGCTGGCCAAGGCCCGGGCCTGGATCGCCAGCAACCCGACGGCCAGGCAGCCCTGGGATGTGAAGGGCTACCAGATTCCCGGCGGCACCCCTTCGAACCCGAAAGTGGCGCAGATGCTGGCCATCGCTCCTTCGATCCTGCGTACCAAGACCCAGGGCTGCTTCCCGGCGCCGGAGAAGATCCTCTGTGCCGCGGTGGAGGGCGCCCAGGTGGACTTCGAGACCGCGCAGTTGATCGAGGCTCGCTACTTCACCGAGCTGACCACCGGCCAGGTGGCGAAGAACATGATCGGCACCTTCTGGTTCCAGCTCAATGAAATCAACGCCGGCGGCTCGCGGCCCCAGGGCGTGGCGCCCCAGGCGACCCGCAAGGTCGGGGTGCTGGGCGCCGGGATGATGGGCGCGGGCATCGCCTATGTCAGTGCCGTGGCGGGCATCGAGGTGGTGCTCAAGGACGTCAGCCGCGATGCGGCGGAGAAGGGCAAGGCCCATTCCGCGGCCCTGCTGGAGAAGAAGGTCGGCCGTGGGCAACTCAGTGCCGAACAGCGCGACGCGACCCTGGCACGCATCCTCACCACCGCCGAAGATGCCGACCTGGCCGGTTGCGACCTGATCATCGAGGCGGTCTACGAGGATCGCGAGCTCAAGGCCAAGGTCTCCAAGGCGGCGCAGCAGGTGGTCGGCGCGCAGGCGGTGATCGCCTCCAATACCTCGACCCTGCCCATTACCGGGCTGGCCAGCGCGGTGCCCAATCCGGAAAAGTTCATCGGCCTGCATTTCTTCAGCCCCGTGGAAAAGATGCCGCTGGTGGAAATCATCAAGGGCGCCAAGACCAGCGACGAGACCCTGGCCCGGGGGTTCGATTTCGTCCAGCAGATCAAGAAGACCCCGATCGTGGTCAACGATAGCCGCGGCTTTTTCACCTCCCGGGTATTCGGCACCTTCACCAACGAAGGCATCGCCATGCTCGGCGAAGGCATCGCCGCGCCGATGATCGAGACCGAGGCCCGCAAGGCCGGGATGCCCGTGGGCCCGCTGGCGATCTCCGACGAAGTCTCCCTGAGCCTGATGAGCCACATTCGCCTGCAGACCACCAAGGACCTGCAAGCCGAAGGCAAGCCTGCCATCGAACACCCGGCATTCGCCGTGATCGACCTGCTGCTCAACGAGTACAAGCGTGCGGGCAAGGCGGCCGGTGGCGGTTTCTACGACTACCCGGCCGGTGGCCAGAAACATCTGTGGCCGCAGTTGCGTACGCGCTTCTACAAGGCCGACGGGCAGATCTCGCCCCAGGACGTGCGCGACCGGCTGTTGTTCATCCAGGCCATCGAGACCGTGCGCTGCGTGGAAGAGGGTGTGTTGCAGTCCACGGCCGACGCCAACGTCGGTTCGATCTTCGGCATCGGTTTCGCGGCCTGGAGCGGGGGCGCGCTGCAGTTCATCAACCAGTACGGGGTAGAGGATTTCATCGCCCGCGCCCAGTACCTGGCACGCCAATACGGCGAGCGCTTCAACCCGCCGAATCTGCTCCTGGAGAAGGCGCGCCAGGGCCAGTTATTCTGAGCCTGGCGGGCGGGAAATGACGGGTCCCGGGGCTTGCCTTGCCGTGGTATTTCAAGGCAGGCTCTGGGGTGTTCGTTATTGCCATCGCCTTGTCAGGAATATTTTATGTCGCTACGCATCTGCATTCTTGAAACCGATATCCTGCGTCCCGAACTGATCGACCAGTACCAGGGCTACGGGCAGATGTTCCAGCGCCTGTTTTCCCAACAGCCCATCGCCGCGCAGTTCAGTGTCTACAACGTGGTGCAGGGCCAGTATCCGGCTGACGACCTGAAGTTCGATGCCTACCTGGTGACGGGCAGCAAGGCCGATTCCTTCGGTACCGATCCGTGGATCCAGACCCTCAAGACCTACCTGCTGGAGCGCTACGAGCGTGGCGACAAGCTGCTGGGCATCTGCTTCGGCCATCAGTTGCTGGCGCTATTGCTGGGGGGCAAGAGCGAGCGGGCGAACCAGGGCTGGGGCGTGGGCATCCACAACTACAAGCTTGCGGCCAAGGCGCCGTGGATGAGCCCGGTGGTGGAGGAGCTGACCCTGCTGATCAGCCACCAGGACCAGGTCACCGCCTTGCCGGAGAACGCCACGGTGATCGCCTCCAGTGATTTCTGCCCGTACGCGGCTTACCACATCAATGACCAGGTGCTGTGCTTCCAGGGGCACCCGGAGTTCATCCACGACTACTCCCGCGCCTTGCTCGACCTGCGCCAGGAGTTCCTCGGCGAGCAGGTCTACCAGAAGGGCGTGGCCAGTCTCGAGCACGATCATCACGGCACTACCGTGGCCGAATGGATGATGCGCTTCGTCGCCCACAAGCCCGCGGCGGCCTGAGGCAAGCCGTGGCTCCGCCTGGCGTGGGGCCACGTCGTTTCACAGCCAGCCTGAACGCTTGAAGCTGGCCCACAGGGCCACGCAGCCCACGCCGATGCAACCCAGTACGCCAAAGTAGCCGTAGTGCCAGCTCAGCTCCGGCATGTTCTGGAAGTTCATCCCGTAGATCCCCGCCACCGCCGTGGGAAACGCCAGGATCGCCGCCCAGGCGGCGAATTTGCGCTGCACGATGCTTTGCCGCGAGGCCTCCAGCAGCACCCCGATCTCGATGGTCTGGCTGGCGATGTCGCGTAGCGTCGAAAGGTCTTCCATCTGCCGTGTGACATGGATCTGCACATCGCGGAAATACGGCCGCATGTTCTTGTCGATGAAGGGGAAGCTGAGCTTCTGCAGGTCCTCGCTGATCTCCACCATCGGCGCCACGTGGCGGCGCAGGCGCAGCACATCGCGACGCAGGCTGTGCAGGCTGAGGATGTCGCGCTCGTTCATCGACTGGCACAACACGTTGCTCTCCAGTTCCTCGATCTCGGCGTGGATGGCTTCGCTGACGGGCTGGTAGTTCTCGGTGACGAAATCCAGCAGGGCATAGAGCACGAAGTCCTCGCCATGGTCGAGCAGCAGCGGGCGCGCCTCGCAACGCTGGCGCACATGGCCGTAGGAGGCCGAGTGGCCATTGCGGGCGGTAATGATGTAGCCATTGCCGGCGAAGATATGGGTTTCGATGAACTCCAGCTTGCCCTCGGTGCGCACCGGCGAGTAGGTGACGATGAACAGGGCGTCGCCGAAGGTTTCCAGCTTGGGCCGG
Organism: Pseudomonas sp. MSSRFD41; assembly: GCF_014230245.1. Lineage (NCBI taxonomy): Bacteria > Pseudomonadati > Pseudomonadota > Gammaproteobacteria > Pseudomonadales > Pseudomonadaceae > Pseudomonas > Pseudomonas sp. MSSRFD41. Next base: position 71,438 of record NZ_JACKZK010000010.1, read on the forward strand.
CTGTGCTTCTCCAGGGCGTCCTCGATGGCCAGTTCATGCAGGTTGAATTGGCGTTGCAGGTTGGCCAGTTCGTGGGCGTTGGGTTCTTCCAGGCCGATCCAGACGAAATGCCCGGGCTTGGCCGCCCAGGCCGCGCCCTCGTCGAGGCTGATGTCCGTGACTTTCTTTCCGCCGCTGTAGACGGCGGCAGCAACAACTCTACCCATGGTTCAGGTTCACTTCTTCTTATCAAGGGAGCGGTGGCAAATCAGCAGCTTAGCCTGCATTGCAGCATCAGAGTCCCGGATAGAAGCCGAGTTCGCGCAAATAAAAGCCCGCACGGGGCGGGCTGGCGTGGAGGCAGGCGGTTCAGGCCGATTGCAGTTGACGATCCATGCTGGCGATGCACTCGAGCATCTGCTGGCGACACTGGGCCATCAGGTGCGGGATATCGTCCATGCCCAGGCCGGCGGTGGGGATCGCCGGCAGCGAGCGGATCAGGATCTGGCCGCTGTTCCAGCGGTTCAGGCGCATGTGCCGGGTGTAAGTGCTGGCGCACACCGGCACTATCGGTACCCCGGCGGCGATGGCCATCTGGAACGCACCGCGCTTGAAAGGCAGCAACTCCTTGCCGCTATTGCGCGTGCCCTCGGGAAACACCCAGATCGAGGTGTCCTTGTGCTGCAGGGTATGGGTGGTGGTGACGATGGAGCGCCGGGCCTTGTGCGGGTTGCCGCGATCGATCAGCACATTGCCGGCCAGCCAGAACAGCTGGCCGAAAAACGGGACCCATTTCAGGCTCTTCTTGCCGATGCACACGGTGCGTCGTGGCACCACATTGCCGAACACGAACAGGTCGTAGTTGGACTGGTGATTGGCGATGATCACGCAGCTTTGCGGTTTATCCATCAGCGGGCCGGTCTCGGACTTGAGCTTCAGGCCCAGGATGCGCATCGCTGGCCAGGCATAGAGGCGGGCGCATAGGCGGCTGTTGTCCGGGTTCAGGGGACGACACAGCGCCAGCAGCAGGCCTAGTGTGCCAGCGGCAATAAAGTGCAGTCCCATCAATGACATACGTAATAGATACAGCATCTAAACGACCCACCGCGCTGGGGACAAAGAGTCGCGCAGTGTACGAGTGTGCACTGTTTTCGGCAATTGCCATGCTGGATGGAAGGCGCTCTATATTGGAGCGTATATGCCGATGGGCGCGGGACCATGCGCGGTCGACGCCCATGAAAAAGCCCGGCGCGAGGCCGGGCCATGGGACAACGGGCCTGGTGTATCAGCCCAGGTGCTGCTGGTCTTCGCGGATGGCGTTGTCCAGGCTTTCCAGCAGGGCCTTGCGTACCTTCAGCTTGGTATTCTTGTGGGCCACCATGTTGATCTTCTTCAACTGGCGCGCAGCGGCCAGGGCGGCGCTCTGGAGCTCTTCGGCGCTGACTACCTTGTCGAGGAAGCCGGCATCCACCGCGCTGTGCGGGTCGAACATCTCGCCGTTGATCACCGAGCGGTGGAAGGCCGAGCGCCGCAGGCGGTCACGGGCCAACTCGATGCCGGCGTGGTGCATGGTCATGCCGATCTGCACTTCGTTGAGGCCGATGCTGAAGGGCCCCTCGACACCGATACGGTAATCGGCCGACAGCAACAGGAAGGCGCCCTTGGCTACTGCGTGCCCAGGGCATGCGACGATCACCGGGAACGGATGGGACAGCAAGCGCCGGGCCAGGGTCGAGCCCAGGGTCACCAGGGCCACGGCCTCCTTGGGACCTGCGGTCATGACCTTGAGGTCATAGCCGCCGGAGAGGATCCCTGGCTGGCCAGTGATGATCACCACCGCGCGATCGGCGGTGGCCTGGTCCAGTGCGGCATTAAACGCGGCAATCACGTCCGGGGAGATGGCATTGACCTTGCCATTGCTCAAGGTCAGGGTCGCGATACCGTCTTCGAGATGGTAGGAAATCAACTCACTCATGACGCAATTCCTTGTATTAGAAGTGCAGCAGAAGTTACCCAGCATGACCGGCCCGGTAAAGCGCCGTGACTGACTGATGAGTCAGGCTTTGCTCCGGACGGTAGGTCGCGCGGCCCGCTGGGCTGCACCCCTGTAGGTGCACGGCAGCCTGGAGCGAGCCGAAGATTGGCCGGTTTGCCGTGTGCCGCAGGGGCGTGCAGGCCCTGAAAACCAGAAAAGTGCTTAAGCGCATGAAAATTCTGAAAAAAACCTTTGCCATCTGAAAAGCTTTCGACTACATTAGCGCGCCTCGACAGACTGAATCGGTTTGAAGAGAAACGGTGAGGTGTCCGAGTGGCTTAAGGAGCACGCCTGGAAAGTGTGTATACAGGAAACTGTATCGAGGGTTCGAATCCCTCCTTCACCGCCATATTAGATACAAGAAACCCCTGAAGGCCCATGGCTTTCAGGGGTTTTTTGTTGCCTGCAGAAATAGCCTCCCGCCGAGAACTTCATCGTTCTCGGTTGTACTGGCGCGCTCAGGCGGGGTGCCTGTCGCTGGGCAATTTCCCGCTTGCCCTTTCCAGCATCGCCTCCACCTGTGCCAGGAAGTGTCGGGGCAGCGTCGAGTCCTGGCCATACATATCCGCCAGGCCGACCTCCACGACATGGCAGACCAATGTATGCAGTTGTTCGGCCTGTTGTGTGTCGAACATCGCGCGAAGCGTTGTTGGCATGTCGTCGCCCCGACCGTTCAGGGCCAGCTCGGCACCGGCCTGTTCCCACAAGGCCAGGTTCGGGTAGCTGGCCAGGGATCGCAGATGCTCCAGCCGTTCGTCGATGCACGGATGGGCGATGTCTTGCGCCTGACAATAGGCATCCAGGCAATGGGCGGCGTACTCCTGTAAGGCCGGTAGGGATGCACCTGAGGGACTGGCGTTCATTGGTCGTATCCGGGGGAGTGTCGGCGCTGTCGCCGGTCGTGATTTACGGGGCGTGTGCGGCGGCCTGCTCGTTATTCACCAGCACTAGGTCCACGTGCCGCCCGGGATCGAAGCCGGCCCAGGCATCCTGCAGGTGCAGGTGTTCCATACCGTCTTCCTGCATGCGTTGTGCGGCCCGCAGCAGGAAACTCCCCAGCACCCTGAGGGCGACGGGCGAGGCGAGCAGGGTTATTTCGTCCAGTGGCATTTGCGCAGGCGAACCGGTGTGGGTGCCGTATGCCTTGAAGGCGTCGATCGTTATCATTGCGCGATTTTCGTGGAGTAGGGCGCTTGGCGTGCTACAGGCCCCGTGCAGGCCGCATTGAAGCAAACAACGGCTACAGCGGATACGCCGGCGATAGCCACCGGGGAGGGCACTGGACGATGCATCGAATGGAGATGAGCGGGTGAAACATCAGCAGTTACTGGAGAAACTGGCCGCCAGGCACTTGGTCCAGGCCTTGGACGAGGACCTCGCGCGGCTGACCTGGAAGGCGATGGTCGCGCAGCAGCAAGGGCACCAGGGCTCGCGGATCGATGCGGTGTTGCCAAGCCTGCTGGCTCGCTGGAATTGCGTGCTGCTGGCGGATGAGTCCCAGGTCGCGCCGCTCTACCGGCACAAGGCCTGGCTCGCGCTGGCCACGCTGCTACATAAATATGGACTGGCCGAGCCGGGCATTACCGCCCGGGCCGTTGAGGCGATCGAGGAACTGAATCGAGCGGTGGCCCTGGGGGACAAGTTTTATCAGCGCTCGCAGGAATTCAGTGCTGGCCTGCAAGCGCCTCCCGTGTCCCTGGCGCGCAAGCCGGCGCTCCCGGACTCCGTGACGTTCTACCGTGCTGGCGACGTATTGGCCATTCACCTGGAAAACCGGTTCTACGCCGCTTATGTGCACCGTCTGGGCAGCATCAACGAGAGCCCGATCATCGAGTTCTACGCCCAGGCATTCGACCAGGTGCCGACGCTGGACCAGTTGCAGCAAGCACCGGCCCAGGGCGAGCTCTATGACGATGGCATTCGGCGCAAGAGCCTGTATTGCGTGAGCGGCATCAAGTTCCAGCCCGATCCTGCCAACCAGCTGACACTGATTGCCGCCTGTGTCGCCAATCCCCCGGATAGCCGCCACCTGGCCCCTTCGGTGGGGCTGTATGCGCTTTCGGACATCCTGCGTATCCAGGGCACCATTCGCAGTCTGTTTGAGCTGTCCGCCCCGGCGGCCTGAATACCGCCAGGCAAGCTGGCGTCCCGGGTGTCAGCCGACTGGCAGGGCAAGGGCGGCGACGCCGACAGTTTGCCGGCCCGACCCAGGGGGCTGGGATTTGATGGTCCTGGTCAGTCCGTATGTCATTGAGGCTGCGCCTGGGCAAGCCGGATGCTAAGTTGCGCGCCTGCCTTGGCCCAGGAGGGCGATCCACCGATGAAGAGTTGCAATCAGGCGTTATTGATCTGTGCGTTGTGCGTCGCCCCGCTCGTGGTGATGGCGGGAGAGGAGAGGAACCCCGTGGACCGGGCCTCGATGATGGTCACCGGCGTGACCGGCCTGACCACGTTCGGCACCTTGGGCACCACATCCAATCCTGGCGAGATCTTTCATTCGGCCAAGGGCGATGCCCTGGCCTTCGTCGGTTCCGGGGGCCAGATTCGCGGCGCCCAGCTGGAGCAGGCGCTGCGTTGCTACCGGACACTGCATCCTGCCAGTGATGCCGACGACATGCGCCTGGCCCGGGCCCTGGCGGCGTACGACAGCTGAACGGCGAGGGAAAATTTGCCCTGGATCAGTTTTTCTTCCACTGGCTGGCCGCTCGTCGGCGCCTGCGGTGCTTTGGCCGGCAGGTCGGCGAATGACTGTCTAGTCTCAAGCGCCGTGACGATCAGTACTTTCCAGGCAATCAGGAGCTTGCCGGTGCTGGTCGGTTGTTGGAGGGAGCTGGGAGATGAGGAGTCTTGCTTATATCGAAGACAACGGGGATGAGTTCCCAATCAACAACTTGGTGCGTTGCGGGCAGGCGGCATTCGAGGCGAAGGTTCAGACCTCTGCGAATGTCGTCAGGAAAAAATCCGCGGTGACATCGGTCGCCAGCAATACGATGTTTTTTCCTCGGGCCCTGCCCAAGAACAAGCGATCTTGAGTAACGACTGCCCCGCACTTGCGGGGCTTTTTGTATGGGGGCGACGAGGCGCGGGTGACGGGCGGCAGAAAATTTTTCACTCGCGCCGCCACGCCCGCAGGCCGGGGGCGACAGAGGCCGCGTTGGAGGGACGTCTGGCCTGGTGGTGAAATTTTTCACGCTTTCTTCACATCTGCCTGCGTAGGCTCGAACCATCCGTTAAACGCAACACCCTAGCCCGTTCCCCAGCGGGCTTTTTTTTGCGTGGTGATAAAACTCTTCTGGAATTGGTTGTCCAATCCGGCGCCAAATCCCGGGTGGTTTCGCGGTGACCTGCGTCGAGTCATGCGGCGCCGGGTTCTTACATGTCAGTTCGACAGTCTTTTTTCGAGGTTCAAGTCATGCGTTTAACTCTCCCTACCCTGGTTGTGGGACTTTTGCTGGCCCAAGGCGCGATGGCCGGTGACGGTACGGCAGCCATTGGCGGTGGCCTCGGTGGCGCGCTGGGCAATGTGGTGGGGCAGAAGCTTGGCGGCAGCACCGGAGCGGCCATCGGCGCGGGTGTCGCCGGGGCAGCCGGCAGCGCGGCTGGTGCGCGCAAGGGCAGCCGGACCAAGGCGGCGATCGGTGGCGGCCTGGGTTCGGCCGGTGGCTCGCTGATCGGCAACCACCTGGGCGGCAGCACCGGCGCCACTGTCGGCGCTGGCATCGGTGGTGCGGCGGGTGGTGCCCTGGGCAGCAGCATGGGGCACAAGAAGCGTCATTGATCCAAGGCGCAAGCAACCCGAGAACCCGGCCATGCGCCGGGTTTTTTGTGCACGCTTTCCAGGCGTCGTCATACTTGCCAGGATGGTCTGGCGATCGAGGAGGCGATCATGGCCCGTGAAGGTCCAGGCAGTGTCCAATCCCTGTCCGAGGAGTCCGGGGGGATCAACGATCCGGGGAACGAGGATCCCGGCTCCTTGCTGGACGATGCCCGCGTCCCCCTGCAAGAAGCCCCCGGCTCGGAGGCTCCTGGGGCCGATCCGAGCGATTGAGGCCTGCGTGCCCATCGCATCTGTTCCGGGTTGCCCCTGGCACAGGCCCGCCGCTATGCTGCTGAACCCTTTCATCGAAAGGCTGGCCAACGAACGGGCCGTACCTGAGCCGCTCCCTGGAATGTACTTTTGCTAACGGATCAGATGCGATGAATGCACAGTTGAATGATTTTGGGCCGATCAAGGCGGTCATTTTCGACATGGACGGTCTGCTGCTGGATACCGAGGGCATCTACACCGAGATCACCCAGTTGATCGCCGAGCGTTATGGCCGTTCCTACGACTGGACCATCAAGCAGAACATCATCGGTCGCGGCGCCACCGACCTCGCGCGTTATGTGGTGCAGGCCCTGGACCTGCCGATCACCGCCGAGGAGTTCCTGGTGATGCGCGAGCCGCTGATGCGCGAGCGCTTTCCCCGGGCCGAGGCGATGCCCGGTGCGCAGCAGCTGGTGCGCCATCTCAAGGAGCACCGGATTCCGATCGCCGTGGGTACCAGCTCCTCGCAGATGTCCTTCGTCGAGAAAACCACCCGCCATGGTGACTGGTTCGCCCTGTTCGACACCATCGTCACCGCCGACGACCCGGAAGTGACCGCCGCCAAGCCGGCGCCGGACATCTTCCTGACCGCGGCGCGGCGCCTGGGGGTCGATCCGGCCGAATGCCTGGTGTTCGAGGATTCGCCGTTCGGCGTGACTGCCGCCAAGGCCGCCGGCATGACCGCGATCGCGGTGCCCGACCCGGCCATGGCCGATCATAAGTTCGCCCATGCCGATGGGATCCTGCGTTCGCTGCGAAGCTTCCAGCCCGCCGCCTGCGGCTTGCCGCACCTGGCGTGGCGCTGACGCCGCACGGCCAGGCCATCGCAGCAAGCAAGACGCCGGGCCCCGGCAAGGGTAGCCTGGTGTTTTTTTGCCCGGGGCTTCAGGCGCCGAAACCACCGTCGATGCTCAAGCTGGCACCGGTAATATAGGCCGCTTCGGGGCTGGCCAGGTAGGCCACGAATCCCGCCACTTCCTCGGCGCGCCCATAGCGGCCCACCGCCATGAGATCCATCAGGCTGGCGGCAAAATCGCTGTCGGCCGGGTTCATGTCGGTGTCCACCGGGCCGGGTTGCACGTTGTTGATGGTGATACCGCGCGGGCCCAGGTCCCGGGCCAGGCCCTTGGTCAGGCCCACCAGCGCGGCCTTGCTCATGGCATAGGGGCCGCCACCGGCGAAAGGCATGCGGTCGGCGTTGGTACTGCCGATGTTGATGATGCGGCCGCCTTCGCCCATGTGCCGGGCGGCTTCCTGGGTGGCGATGAAGACGCTGCGGACGTTGATCGCCAGGGTCCGGTCGAAGTCTTCCAACTGGAACTCATCCAGCGGTGCCACCGCCAGCACCCCGGCATTGTTGACCAGGATATCCAGGCGGCCGAACGCCTCCACCGTGCGGCCTACGGCCTGGCGAATGGCTGCGGCGTCGGCGCTGTCGGCCTGGATGGCCAAGGCCTGGCCGCCCTGGGCGATGATGTGTTCTTGCAGGGCCCGGGCTTTATCCGCCGAGCTGACGTAGGTGAAGGCCACGGCAGCGCCTTCGGCCGCCAGGCGCTCGACGATGGCGGCGCCAATGCCGCGGGAACCGCCCTGGATCAAGGCCACTTTGCCGCTGAGGTCGAACTTGCTCATGTAGGTCTCCTGGATTGAAAGGCGAATGCCTTGGGTGGAGCCCAGTATCGAGCGCTGATTGAGTCCTGGGTAGCGGGTAATCCCTATACTCTGTGTAAACCAAAAGTTTGGAATTCCGGTGTATGGAAGGCTTTAGCAGCATCGAGTGTTTCGTTCGCAGCGCCGAAGTCGGCAGTTTTGCCGAAGCGGCACGGCGCCTGGGGCTGACCCCGGCGGCGGTGGGCAAGAGCGTGGCCAAGCTGGAGGCGCGGGTGGGGGTCAGGCTGTTCCAGCGCAGTACCCGGCGCCTCACCCTGACCGAGGCCGGCCGCCTGTTCCTGGCGGAAGTCAGCGACAGCCTGCACACCATCCAGCATGCCGTGAGCAGCCTGGCCAACGCCCAGGGGCGGCCCGCCGGTACCCTCAAGGTCAGCGTGGGCACAGTGTTCGGTTGCCTGTACATCGTGCCGCTGCTGGGCGCGTTCCTGGCCCGTTATCCGGATATCCAGCCGGACTGGCATTTCGATAACCGCCAGGTAGACCTGATCGGCCAGGGCTTCGATGCCGCCATCGGCGGTGGCTTCGAGCTGCCGCCCGGCGTGGTGGCCCGGCGCCTGACCCCGGCCCATCGGGTGCTGGTGGCCAGCGCAGCCTACCTGCATGGGCGAGGGCCGATCAGCGAGCCTGCGGACCTGCGCGATTGCCGCGGCATCCTGATCCGCTCCCCGCAGACCGGGCGTATCCGCACCTGGCAGCTGACAGGGCGAGCAGGGGGACAGCAACCCCTGGAGCTCAAGGCGGCCATGACCATGAGTGATTCCGAGGCGGCCTGCATTGCTGCCGCCCAGGGGCTGGGCGTGGCCCTGGTGAGCATGCCGTTCGCGGTCAATCACCTGCGCTCCGGCGCCCTGCGGCGGGTACTGCCGGACTGGTACGTGGATGATGGCTTCACCTCGATCTACTACGCCGAGCACAAGATGTTGCCGGGCAAGACCCGGGCCTTCGTCGACTTCGTGATCCAGCAGTTCGCCGAACAGGGACTGGCCCAGGCCTTCAGCGCGGTCTAGCGGCCCGCTCGGCTCAGCGGCCCTGGCGCATCGGCCAGCCGCTGACCCGCTTGGGACGTGGCGTGGCATAGGTGCGCACCTTGGAGGTCGACAGGCCCTGGCGCACCAGGGCCTCGGCGATGGTCACTGCTGCCGTCACCCCGTCCACCACCGGCACGCCGGTACGCTGGCGGATCTGCTCATCCAGACCGGCCATGCCGCCGCAGCCCAGGCAGATGACCTCGGCCTTGTCCTGGGTCACCGCGAGTTCCGCCTGGCGGACAATGGCCTCCACCGCCCGCGCCGGATCTTCCTCCAGCTCCAGCACCGCCAGGCCGCTGGCGCGCACCGAGGCGCAGCGTTGGTCCAGGCCCGAGAGCCTGAGGCGGTCTTCGATCAACGGCACGGTGCGGTCCAGGGTGGTCACCACCGAATAGGCGTGGCCGAGGAACATCGCGGTGCTGGCGGCGGCGTCGGTGATGTCCACCACCGGTACATTCAGCAGCTCCTGCAGGCCCTCGCGGCCGTGCTCGCCGTAGCCGGCCTGGATCACCGCGTCATAGGGCTGGTCATAGGCCAGTACCCGATCCATCACGGCGATGGCCGCCAGGTAGCTTTCGAAGTTGCCTTCCACCGATTCGGCGCCGAAGTAGGGCGTCAGGCCGATGATCTCGGTGCCCGGGGCGGCAACGCTGCGGGCCTGTTGGGCGATCGCCTGGGTGATGCTGTCGGTGGTATTGACGTTGACCACGAGAATTCGCATGGGGGTTCCTTGCAGGTTGGATAGGTCCAGGCCCGGCGGAGCGGGCCATGCATGGGGGCTCAATGACCGGCATCGTCCACGGCGATCGATTCGCCGCTGACGTCCGCATAGTGCGGCTGGCGCTTGGCGATGATCAGGTACAGCAGGCCGGCGATGGCGGCACCCACCAGCCAGGAGAACGGCGAGATGCTGGCCAATCCCGGGGCCAGGGCCAGGACGATGGCGATCAGCGCCGCGGGAAGGAACGCCGCCACCGCCCGCAGGTTGACCCCGCGGCTGTAGAAATAGATGCCCCGGGGATCTTCGCTGTACAGCTGCGGCACGTCGACCCGGCCTTTGCGCAGGATCCAGTAGTCCACCATGATCACCCCGTACAGCGGGCCCAGCAGCGCGCCGAGGCCGGCCAGGAAGTACTGGATCACCAGCGGGCTGTTGTAGAGATTCCACGGCAGGATCAGCACCGCGAGGGTGGCGCTGATCAGCCCGGCCCGGCGGAAGGTCAGGTGCCGGGGCGCCAGGTTGCTGAGGACGAAGGCCGGGGCGACGAAGTTGGCCATGATGTTCACTGCCACGGTGACGATCAGGAATGCCAGGCAGCCCAGGATCAGGAATAGGGTGCTGGGGATCGCGGCGATGAGGTCGGTGGGGCTTTCGATGATCTTGCCGTCGATCTGGAACTGCGCGCCGCACAGCAGCACGGTGATGATGGCGAACACCAGGATGTTCACCGGCAACCCCCAGAAATTGCCCACGGTGATGGTCTTGCGGCATGGCGCGGAGCGGGCGAAGTCGCAGAAGTTGAGCACCATCGTGCCGTAGATCGCCAGCCACAGCGTGCCGCCGGCGAAGATCTGCCGCCACATTTCACCACCGCTCAGGGGCTCGCGGATCGACCAGGCAATGCGCCCATCGGCCTGGGTGTACATCCAGGCGGAGAGGCAGGCCACGGTCAGCAGGATGATCGGACCGGCGAGGGCTTCGTAGCGCCGGATGGTCTCCATGCCGTAGGCCAGGATCGCCAGCTGCGCCAGCCAGATCGTCACGAAACAGGCCCAGCCCAGGCTCGACAGGCCGAGGATCGCGTCATGGTCGTAGGCCGCGAAGCCTGGATGGACGGCGCTGAGCAACACGCGCAACACCACCGAGGCCAGGTAGGTCTGGATGCCGAACCAGGCGATGGCGATCACGGCGCGGATCAAGGCCGGGATCTGCGCGCCATGGATGCCGAAGGCGATGCGGCTGATCACCGGGAACGGTACGCCGGTCTTCTGCCCCATGTAACCGGAGAGGTTCATGAAGCCATAGACCAGCAGTGCGCCGATACCCAGGCTCAGCAGGATCTGCCAGCCAGCCAGGCCCAAGGCATACAGACCGATGGCGAAGGAGTAGTTGGCGATGTTGTGCACATCGTTGGTCCACAGCGCGAAGAGGCTGTAGCGGCCCCAGCGCCGGCCCGCGATCCTGGTGGGCGCCAGGTCATGGTTGTACAGGCGTGGGCTGAGGGCGACGGACCCTTGATCGCTGTCGATCATGGGCTGTGACGAGGTGTACGAGTGCAGGGCGGAGGCGGTGTCCAGTGCGATGTCGTGGGAAGGGCGGGTCTGCATTCCGGCGTACTCCGATTCCGCCCCTGGATGACTGTGCCCGAGCCTGGGCTCGACAATCTTCCGCGTAGGGTGGAATCACCTGGCTTCGGGGCATCCGCAGCCTGGGGCGTGCGGATGGTGAGTGTATGTATGTTTTGATAGTTTTTGTATACAAAACATGTTTCGACTCAAGCCACTTTTATGCCAAGTTTGCTTCTATGGGTTTTGTCGCTGATTTCGTTTGGTTATTGATTTGCACTAACTGCCTGAAATGGTGTGGTTAAAAATTGACCGTTCGAACAGGTATTTATTTTCAGGCGGCAGGAGGGGGCAACTGGCGGGGAGGGGAAGTGTAACTTTCTGGGGCGAGCGAAGAATCTAGTGCACACAAAAATGGCACTTTGAGTGACATTTTTGTGTACAGATTTTGTGCTGGTGGAGTGGGCACCCCAACGGATGCCCGGGAGGATCAGGCCTTGCCGATGAGGTTGCCGGCGTGCAGGCCGCATTCCTTCTGGGTGGCTTCTTCCCACCACCAGCGACCTTCGCGTTCGTGCTGGTTGGGCAGGACCGGGCGGGTGCAGGGCTCGCAGCCGATGCTGATGAAGCCGCGCTCATGCAGGCTGTTGTACGGCAGTTCGAGCATGCGGATGTAGCCCCAGATCTCCTCGCTGCTCATCTGTGCCAGCGGGTTGAACTTGTACAGCGTGCGCTCCGGGGTGGAGAAGGCGCTGTCGATCTCCAGGACCGCCACTTGGCTACGGGTGCCCGGGCTCTGGTCGCGGCGTTGGCCGGTGGCCCAGGCACTGACGGTGGACAGCTTGCGCCGCAGGGGCTCGATCTTGCGGATGCCGCAGCATTCGCCATGGCCATCCTTGTAGAAACTGAACAGGCCCTTTTCCTTGACGAAGGGTTCGAGCTTGCTGTGGTCCGGCGAGATCAGCTCGATGTCGATCTTGTAGTGTTCGCGCACCTGGTCGATGAAGCGGTAGGTCTCCGGGTGCAGGCGCCCGGTGTCGAGACTGAAGACCTTGACGTTCTTGTTCAGCTTCCAGGCCATGTCCACCAGCACCACATCCTCGGCGCCGCTGAAGGAGATCCACAGGTCATCGCCGAACTGGGAAAAGGCCAGCTTGAGGATGTCCTGGGCGGATTTGTTGGCATAGGTCGCGGCGAGTTCAGCGACGTCGAACGATGGGGTCATCAGGGCGGTTTCCTACAGGTCGGTGGCGCTATGCGCTCTATAGGAGGGCGATCTTAGCAAAATCCCCCGGGGCCTGGCGCGTTCGTCTGCGTTGCGCCCATGGGGTCGAGTCGCTAGGGTCTGTTGCCATTTCGCCGCGACCGCGCCGGAGCCAGTTTTAGCGCGGAGCTAGGCACGAGACGCGAGGTTTGGCATTCCAAATGAGCCGTCGAGTAACGACGCGCCGCGCTAAAACCGGCCCGTCCCTTCGGGTTGCGCGTCAAATGGCGCCATGCGTCGTTGCAGGACTTGGCAAGGGAGCGACCATTGCCTGCGTCCTACGCCTAGTCTGGCGCCATTTGACGCGGCAACGCGGTTTGCGCCGAAACGGCAACAGACCCTATAGTTCGGCCGTCCTTTTGCTCGCTCAATACCAATAATCAGAACCAATGGGAGTGTCTCGTGGAAATCGCCTGTCTCGATCTGGAAGGTGTGCTGGTCCCGGAAATCTGGATCGCCTTCGCCGAAAAAACCGGGATTGAATCCCTCAAGGCCACCACCCGGGATATTCCCGACTACGACGTGCTGATGAAGCAGCGCCTGCGCATTCTCGATGAGCACGGCCTGAAGCTTTCGGACATCCAGGAAGTGATCGCCACCCTCAAGCCGCTGGACGGCGCGGTGGAGTTCGTCAACTGGCTGCGCGAGCGCTTCCAGGTGGTGATCCTCTCCGACACTTTCTATGAGTTCTCCCAGCCGCTGATGCGCCAGTTGGGCTTCCCGACCCTGTTGTGCCACCGCCTGGTCACCGATGACAGCGGCCGCGTCACCGGCTACCAGCTACGCCAGAAAGACCCCAAGCGCCAGTCGGTGCTGGCCTTCAAGAGCCTGTACTACCGGGTGATCGCCGCCGGCGACTCCTACAACGACACCACCATGCTCGGCGAGGCGGATGCCGGCATCCTGTTCCACGCGCCGGACAACGTGATCCGCGAGTTCCCGCAGTTCCCGGCGGTGCACAGCTTCGCCGAGCTCAAGCAGGAGTTCCTCAAGGCTTCCAAGCGTAGCCTGAGCCTGTAACGACCAGGCTGCGTGCGGTGGCAATCGCGCTGGCTGGAGCGTACGGGATCAGGCTTCGTGTAGCCGCTGCCGCAGGCTGCGCACGGGCGCGCAGCGGCCGCGAGATCGGGTAGCCGCCATCGTTGGAAGGCCCTGCGGGCCTTGGCGCAGCTTCGCAAGCTCAGCAGCGGCTACAGATGCTGTATGTAGCCGCGACTGTCGTCAGAGCTGTTGCAAGGTGTCCAGCAGCACCCGCACCTTGGTGATCGACTCCTGGTATTCGGCCTGCCAGTCCGAGTCGGCCACGATTCCGCCGCCGCCCCAGCAACTGATCTGCCCATCCTTGGCCAGCAGGCTGCGGATGGCGATGGAGCTGTCCATCTCCCCGCGCACGTCCAGGTACAGCAGCGAGCCGCAATACAGCGCCCGGCGCGTAGGTTCGAGCTCGTCGATGATCTGCATCGCGCGGATCTTCGGCGCGCCGGTGATCGAGCCGCCGGGGAAGCTGCCGGCGATCAGGTCCAGGGCATCCTTGTCGTCCGCCAGTTCGCCGGTGACGCTGCTCACCAGGTGGTGGACGTTGGGGTAGCTCTCCAGGCTGAACAGCTCCGGTACCTGCACTGAGCCGATGCGGCAGCTGCGGCCCAGGTCGTTGCGCAGCAGGTCGACGATCATCAGGTTTTCCGCCCGGTCCTTGGCGCTGGCCAGCAGCTCGGCGGCGCTGGCCGCGTCCTCGGCGGCATCCCGGCCGCGGGGGCGGGTGCCCTTGATCGGCCGGGTTTCCACCCGGCCCTGGCTGATGTGGATGAAGCGCTCGGGCGACAGGCTGAGTACCGCTGCGCCGTCGGCCAGGCGCTGGAAACCGGAGAATGGAGTCGGGCAGGCGGCGCGCAGGGCCCGGTAGGCCACCCATGGATCGCCCTGGTACTGGCCGCGAAAGCGCTGGGCGAAGTTCACCTGGTAGCAGTCGCCGGCCTGGATGTAATGCTGGATGCGCTGGAATGCCTGGCGATAGTCATCGGCGCCAAGGTCGGCCTGCATCGGCCCCTCCAGCTTGAACCAGCCGCTTGGCGCCGGCAGTGGCTGTTCGAACAGGTGCACCAGGCGCTGGCGTTCGTCTTGCTCCAGGGCCGGATGGAACACCAGCTGGCTGGTGCCGGCCTGGTGATCGTTGACCAGCGCCCAGGCATACAGGCCCAGGCGCGCGTCGGGCAGTTGCAGGTCGTCCCGGGCCTGGCTGGGCAGGCGTTCCAGGTGCCGGCCGAAGTCATAGCTCAGGTAGCCGATCAGTCCGCCGGCGAACGGCAGGTCGTAGGGGGCGGGAATCCGTGCCGGGCCCAGTTGCGCGAGGTTGTCCCGCAGGCGTTGCAGGAATGCGCCGCCGCTTTCCTCGGCGGCCACCGTCAGTTGCGCCAGGGGCCAGGCGCTGAGCAGGTCGTAGCGGCCGCGATCGGCGCTGGGGCGGCCGCTATCGAGCAGCACGGCGCCGGGGGCGTGTTCGATTGCCGCGAAATAATCGGCGGGATTGTCGCGATAGGGGAGCGGGTGTACGGAACAGGTCAACATGCGGGGCAGATCAGCCATCGGGGCGCGGCTGGCGATTGTAGTCCCCCCGGGGATTTGCTCCTAGGGGGGAGGTCGGCAATGGCGTGGTTTGCGACGTACCGCTTGCATTGGCCATGGCCACCGGCTGCGCCAGGACCTTCTGGCAGCCGTGGCGATCAGCTTTCCACGGTGGGGATATGGCCGAACAACTGCTGGGCGAAGCGCACCCGTTCCTCGACGCTTTCCTCGATGCCCTGGGCCTTGAGCTGTTCCAGGTGGGCTTCGATGGCGTGGGTGCGCTGGGTCAGGCCACAGTCGTTGGCGATCTGGATGTTCAGGCCCGGGCGGGCGTTGAGCTCGAGGATCAACGGACCCTTGTCCTGGTCCAGCACCATGTCCACGCCGATGTAGCCCAGGCCGCACAGTTCGTAGCAACCGGCCGCCAGCTTCATGAAGCCGTCCCAGTAGGGCAGCTGCACGCCGTCCACCGCGTTGGTGGTGTCCGGGTGCTTGGTGATGATGTTGTTCAGCCAGGTGCCGCGCAGGGTCAGGCCGGTAGCCAGGTCGACCCCGACGCCGATGGCGCCCTGGTGCAGGTTGGCCTTGCCGCCGGACTGGCGGGTCGGCAAGCGCAGCATGGCCATCACCGGGTAGCCCATGAGCACGATGATGCGGATGTCCGGCACGCCTTCGTAGCTGATGCTCTTGAAGATCTGGTCCGGGGTCACCCGGTACTCGATCAGCGCACGGTCGCGGTGGCCGCCCAGGGAGTACAGGCCGGTGAGGATGCTGGAGATCTGATGCTCGATTTCCTCATGGCTGATGATCTTCCCGGAGACCGTGCGATAGCGACCCTCGAAGCGATCGGCGATCACCAGGATGCCATCGCCGCCGGCGCCCTGGGCCGGCTTGATGACGAAGTCGTTGCGCCCTTTGAGGATCTCGTCGAGCTTGTCGATTTCCTTCTCGGTGGAGATCACCCCGTACAGCTCCGGCACGTGGATGCCGGCCTTGAGCGCCCGCTCCTTGGTGATGATCTTGTCATCGACGATGGGGTACAGGCTGCGCTTGTTGTACTTGAGCACGTAGTCGGCGTTACGCCGGTTGATGCCCATGATCCCGCGCGCTTCCAGGGCCTTCCAGGTCTTCCACAGGCCGAACATCAGGAGTCAGCCTTGACGAAGGCTTTGAACCGCACCAGCTCCGTCAGCCGGTAGCCGCGGTAGCGACCCATGGCCAGCATGAAGCCCACCAGGATCAGCAGCATCGCCGGGAAGGTGAAGACGAAGTACGTCAGCTCCGGCACGCTCATGAGCAGGTGCGCCAGGGAGGCGGCGAACAGGGTGCCGATCGCGACTTTCATCGCATGGCCGCCGCCACGCTCTTCCCAGGTGATGGACAGGCGCTCGATGGTCATGGTCAGGATCACCATCGGGAACAGCGCCACCGACAAGCCACGCTCCAGGCCCAGCTTGTGGCTGAACAGGCTGATGGCGGCGATCAGCACCACGACGAAGGTCAGCACCACCGACAGCCGCGGCAGCATTTGCAGCTTCAGGTGCTCCAGGTAGGAGCGCAGCGACAGGCCCAGGGCGGTGATCACGGTGAACAGCGCGATGCCGAAGCCCAGCTGGGTCTCGCGAAAGGCCAGGGCGATCAGCACCGGGGTGAAGGTGCCCAGGGTCTGCAGGCCGATCAGGTTGCGCAGCACCAGGATCACCAGCACGCCGATGGGGATCATCACCATGATCATGAAGGTCTGCTGGGTCTGCAGCGGCAGGCCGTAGAGCGAATATTCGAGGAAGTTGGCGTCGGTGTTCTCGTCGGTCAGCTTGGCCAGGCGGATGGCGTTCATCTCGCTGTTGTTCATGCTGAAGGTGACGTTGGCCTTCTTGCCGCCATCGACGGTGATCAGGTTGTCGTCGCCGGTCCACCACAGCAGGCGATCGCTGGGCAGGCCCTGCTCGCCGGTCTCGGGGTTGAAGTACAGCCAGTCGGTGCCGTTGAAGCTGCGTAGCCACAGCTCCGGGGTCTGCGGCTGGTCGGCCACCAGGCGGATGGTGTGGACCTTCTCGGCCGGCACGTGGGCGATGGACAGCAGCAGCTCGACGATCTTGGCCTTGTTGGCACTGGATGGATCGCCGGCCAGCAGCAGCTTGGCGTTGTCGTCGTTGGCGTTGTTGACCCGCTTGATGGCTTCGCTGATGAAGGTCTCGACGTCCGCCGAGTGCTGGCGGATCGGTGCCAGCAAGGCGTCGGCGGCGATCTTCTCCGGCCCTTCGATGGCCATGCTGTCGCGGAAGGTCGGACCCTTGACCTTGGCTTTCTCGGCGCTGTAGCGCTTGGTCAGGACCAGGCGGTAGTACAGGGTCTGGTTGCCCTTGGCCCGACGTGCCGACCAGGTGACCTTGCGGTTGCCGTCGACGCGGTTCACCGCCACCCCATAGTTGTTGGAGATGAAGCTCTCGTTGAGGCTCACATAGTCACGGCTCAGGGGCGGCACGAACATCTGGATCTTGATCGGGTCCTTGCCGTTGGCGACGAACTCGACCTTGGCGTCGATGTTCCACAAGTCGTCGGTGGCGTCTTCGGTCACCGGAATGCCGAGCACGAAGATCTGGTAGGCCGTGATCGAAATGCCCAGCACCACCAGCACGGCGATCAGGACTTTCAGATGAAGGGTAAGAGAGCGCATTGGAATTACTCTGCGGTAAGAGCGGCGGTGGCGCAGGCAGGTTTGCCAGCAGCGTATTTAAGACTGGGGTCGACCAGCGCATCGAAACGCTTGAGGGCTTCGGAACCGATCAAAAGCGGGTATTGGAATGCACTACGGTCGGTCAAGTTCACTTCGATGCTGCGCAAGGCGCTGCCCATGCAGACTTGCAGGGCGATCACCGGGCGCGCGGTGTAGTTCTTGTCCTCATCGGGGTCGTAGTCGCCAGCGCGGCGCTTGATCTTGCTGACCCGGGCCAGGGGGCGTTCGATGGGGTGGGAGTGGGCGGTGTCGATGGCCAGGTAGAAGCGTACCCAGGACTCGCCATTGCGCTTGAAGCGCTTGATGTCGCGGGCGCTCAGCGAAGCGGTCTTGGCCCCGGTGTCGAGCTTGGCGGCGACCTCCAGGTCGATGCCCGCCAGTTGGGCATATTCATTCAAGCCGTAGACGGTCTTGCCGGCGGCGATGCCGGTGCCAGGCAGGAAGAATAGGCAGAGCAGGGGGAGAAGGGCCTTGAGAGTCATAGATCCTGGTGGTCGTGGGTTCTTCAGTTCAAGGCGACCGGCATTGCTGCGCAAGCTCCCTCGTGTGCGTGGCATAAAAAGCTGACAGGCCAATGCGGGCGGCATTCTAGCATGCTGGTTTGTTGGCGCCAGCGTCCGGGGCGGGCCATTTGTCTCGTTTGGAAAGTCATGAGTTCTTAGACGATTGTCGACAATATCTATTTTTCCTTTGACTGCGATGGGGCTATTGGCTAATTTTTGCCTCATTGATTTTAAAGGTGTCGACAATATGCTGGATCAACTGGAACCTTCGACGCCGGCCCAGGACGACTCCGAGACCCTCTCCGAAAACGTCTTCCGGCGTATCCAGGCGGCCATCGTCAAGGGCGAGATCGCCCCGGGCAGCAAGATCTCCGAGCCCGAGCTGGCCCGCACCTACGGCATCAGCCGTGGCCCGCTGCGCGAGGCCATCCATCGCCTGGAGGGCCAGCGCCTGCTGGTGCGCGTGCCCCATGTCGGCGCCCGGGTGGTTTCCCTGAGCCATGCCGAGCTGATCGAACTCTACGAAATCCGCGAGTCCCTGGAAGGCATGGCCTGCCGCCTGGCGGCCGAGCGCATGAGCGTGGCCGAGATCGACGAACTGCGCCGGGTGCTGGAGACCCACGAGCGCGATGCGGCGTTCCAGGCCGGGGTCGGCTACTACCAGCAGGAAGGGGACTTCGACTTCCACTACCGGATCATCCAGGGTGCGGGCAACCAGACCCTGACCAAGATGCTTTGCGGCGAGCTCTACCAACTGGTGCGCATGTATCGCCTGCAGTTCTCCAGCGTGCCGAACCGGCCGCGCCAGGCTTTCGCCGAACACCACCGAATTCTCGATGCCATCGCCGACCGAGACGGCGAACTGGCCGAGTTGCTGATGCGCCGTCATATCGGTGCCTCCAAGCGCAATATCGAGCGCCATTACCAGGAAGCGCTCGTCAACCCGTCCAAGACACGAGGTGAGTCATGAGTCAGAAAACCGCCGGCCAGCGCTTCCGCGACGCCATTGCCGAAGAACATCCGCTGCAGGTCATCGGCGCGATCAATGCCAACCATGCACTGCTGGCCAAGCGCGCCGGCTTCAAGGCCATCTACCTCTCCGGTGGCGGTGTCGCCGCCGGCTCCCTGGGCCTGCCGGACCTGGGCATCAACACCCTGGACGACGTGCTCACCGACGTGCGCCGCATCACCGACGTCTGCGACCTGCCGTTGCTGGTGGACATCGACACCGGTTTCGGCCCCAGTGCCTTCAACATCGAGCGTACCGTCAAGAACCTGATCAAGGCCGGCGCCGCCGCCGCCCACATCGAGGACCAGGTAGGCGCCAAGCGGTGCGGCCACCGTCCGGGCAAGGAAATCGTCTCCACCGAGGAAATGGCTGACCGCGTGCGTGCCGCCGCCGATGCCAAGACCGACCCGAGCTTCTTCCTGATCGCCCGGACCGACGCCATCCAGGCCGAGGGCGTGGACGCCGCCATCGAGCGCTGCCAGCGCTATGTGGAGGCGGGTGCCGACGGCATCTTCGCCGAGGCCGCCTACGACTTGCCGACCTACAAGCGCTTCGTCGATGCCCTCGATGTGCCCGTGCTGGCCAACATCACCGAGTTCGGCGCCACCCCGCTGTTCTCCCGCGATGAGCTGGCGTCGGTGGGCGTCGCCATCCAGCTCTACCCGCTGTCGGCCTTCCGTGCCGCCAACAAGGCGGCCGAGGCGGTCTACACCGCTATTCGCCGCGATGGCCATCAAAAAGAAGTCGTCGACCTGATGCAGACCCGTGCCGAACTGTACGACCGCATCGGCTACCACGCCTTCGAGCAGAAGCTCGACGCCCTGTTCGCTGCCAAGAAATGACCGGACCCGGGCCGCTCCCCGGGAGCGGCCTGCGGATATAACAAGACGCAAGCAACCGGATAAAAATGAGGAGATTCACGCGATGAGCCCCAGCGAAACCACCACCGCCTTCAAACCGAAGAAATCCGTGGCCCTGAGCGGTACCGCCGCCGGCAACACGGCCCTGTGCACCGTCGGCCGTACCGGCAACGACCTGCACTACCGCGGCTATGACATCCTCGACTTCGCCACCTCCTGCGAGTTCGAGGAAATCGCCCACCTGCTGGTCCATGGCAAGCTGCCGAACGTCGCCGAGCTGACGGGCTACAAGGCCAAGCTCAAGGCCCTGCGCGGCCTGCCGGCCGGGGTCAAGCTGGCACTGGAGCAACTGCCGCCGTCCGCCCACCCGATGGACGTGATGCGCACCGCCGTTTCCGTGCTGGGTTGCCTGTCGCCGGAGAAGGACGACCACAACCATCCGGGCGCCCGGGACATCGCCGACAAGCTGATGGCGAGCCTCGGTTCCGCGTTGCTCTACTGGTACCACTTCAGCCACAACGGCAAGCGCATCGACGTGGAGACCGACGACGATTCCATCGGCGGCCACTTCCTGCACCTGCTGCACGGCGAGAAGCCGCGCGAGTCGTGGGTGCGCGCCATGCACACCTCGCTGATCCTCTATGCCGAGCACGAATTCAACGCTTCTACCTTCACCTCGCGAGTGATCGCCGGTACCGGTTCCGACATGTTCTCCTGCATCGCCGGGGCCATCGGTGCGCTGCGCGGTCCCAAGCATGGTGGTGCCAACGAGGTGGCCTTCGAGATCCAGAAGCGCTACGACAACCCGGACGAAGCAGAAGCCGACATCCGCGCCCGCGTCGAGAAAAAGGAAGTGGTGATCGGCTTCGGCCATCCGGTCTACACCGTGTCCGACCCGCGCAACAAGGTAATCAAGGAAGTGGCCCGCGAGCTGTCCGCCGAGCAGAGCAACAGCAAGATGTTCGATATCGCCGAGCGCCTGGAATCGACCATGTGGGAAATCAAGAAGATGTTCCCCAACCTCGATTGGTTCAGCGCCGTCAGCTACCACATGATGGGCGTGCCCACCGCCATGTTCACCCCGCTGTTCGTGATCGCCCGCACTTCCGGCTGGTCTTCCCACGTCATCGAGCAACGCATCGACGGCAAGATCATCCGCCCGAGCGCCAACTACGTTGGCCCGGAAGACCTGAAGTTCGTGCCCCTGAAGGACCGCAAGTAATCATGAACAGCCAATACCGCAAGAACCTGCCGGGTACGGCGCTGGACTACTTCGACACCCGCGAGGCGGTGGATGCCATCGCTCCGGGTGCCTACGCCGGCCTGCCGTACACCTCCCGGGTGCTGGCCGAACAACTGGTGCGCCGATGCGACCCGGCGCAGCTCACCGACTCGCTGAAGCAACTGATCGAGCGCAAGCGCGACCTCGACTTCCCCTGGTACCCGGCCCGCGTGGTCTGCCACGACATCCTCGGCCAGACCGCGCTGGTGGACCTGGCCGGCCTGCGCGATGCGATCGCCGACCAGGGGGGCGACCCGGCCCTGGTCAACCCGGTGGTGCCGACCCAACTGATCGTCGACCACTCCCTGGCCGTGGAGTTCGGCGGCTTCGACCCGGACGCCTTCGAGAAGAACCGCGCCGTCGAGGAGCGCCGCAACGAGGACCGCTTCCACTTCATCGAGTGGACCAAGACCGCGTTCAAGAACGTCGATGTGATCCCCGCCGGCAACGGCATCATGCACCAGATCAACCTGGAGAAAATGAGCCCGGTGATCCAGGCGCGCGGCGGCGTGGCCTTCCCCGACACCTGCGTCGGCACCGACAGCCATACCCCCCACGTCGATGCGCTGGGCGTCATCGCCATCGGTGTCGGCGGCCTGGAGGCGGAGACCGTGATGCTCGGCCGCGCGTCGATGATGCGCCTGCCCGACATCGTCGGCGTCAAGCTCACCGGCAAGCGCCAGCCCGGCATCACCGCCACCGACATCGTCCTGGCCCTGACCGAGTTCCTGCGCAAGGAAAAGGTGGTGGGTGCCTACGTCGAGTTCTTCGGCGAAGGGGCCGACAGCCTGTCCATCGGCGACCGCGCGACCATCTCCAACATGTGCCCGGAGTACGGCGCCACCGCGGCGATGTTCTACATCGACCAGCAGACTATCGACTACCTCAAGCTCACCGGTCGCGAGCCGGAGCAGGTGGCCCTGGTGGAGAACTACGCCAAGACCACCGGCCTGTGGGCCGATGCCCTGGTCACTGCGGAATACGAGCGGGTGCTGACGTTCGACCTGTCCACCGTGGTGCGCAACATGGCCGGTCCGTCCAACCCGCACCGGCGCTTGCCGACCTCGGCCCTGGCCGAGCGGGGTATCGCCGACGAAACCAAGCTGGCCGCCGGCAAGGTCGAGCAAGCCGAGGGCCTGATGCCCGATGGCGCGGTGATCATCGCGGCGATCACCAGCTGCACCAACACCTCCAACCCGCGCAACGTGGTGGCTGCCGGCCTGGTGGCGAAGAAGGCCAACGCCCTGGGCCTGGTGCGCCAGCCTTGGGTCAAGACGTCCTTCGCGCCGGG
The DNA here is from genome assembly GCF_014230245.1 of Pseudomonas sp. MSSRFD41. Taxonomy (NCBI): domain Bacteria; kingdom Pseudomonadati; phylum Pseudomonadota; class Gammaproteobacteria; order Pseudomonadales; family Pseudomonadaceae; genus Pseudomonas; species Pseudomonas sp. MSSRFD41. The sequence continues at coordinate 94,032 of NZ_JACKZK010000010.1, forward strand.
TTCGAAGGTCGCCAAGTTGTACCTGGAAGAGGCCGGCCTGCTGCCGGAGCTGGAGAAGCTCGGCTTCGGCATCGTCGCTTACGCCTGCACCACCTGCAACGGCATGTCCGGCGCCCTGGACCCGGTCATCCAGCAGGAAATCATCGATCGCGACCTGTATGCCACCGCGGTGCTGTCGGGCAACCGCAACTTCGACGGCCGTATCCACCCCTACGCCAAGCAGGCGTTCCTCGCCTCGCCGCCGCTGGTGGTGGCCTATGCGATCGCCGGTACCGTGCGCTTCGACATCGAGCAGGACGTGCTGGGCCATGACCAGGCCGGCAACCCGGTGACCCTGAAGGACCTGTGGCCGAGCGACGAGGAGATCGACGCCATCGTCGCCGCCTCGGTGAAGCCCGAGCAGTTCCGCCAGATCTACATCCCGATGTTCGACCTCGGCACCGTCAAGGAGGCCGAGAGCCCGCTGTACGACTGGCGCCCGATGAGCACCTACATCCGTCGTCCGCCGTACTGGGAAGGCGCGCTGGCCGGGGAGCGCACGCTCAAGGGCATGCGCCCGCTGGCGGTGTTGCCGGACAACATCACCACCGACCACCTGTCGCCGTCCAACGCCATCCTGGCGGACTCCGCGGCCGGCGAGTACCTGGCGAAGATGGGCCTGCCGGAGGAGGACTTCAACTCCTACGCCACCCACCGTGGCGACCACCTGACCGCCCAGCGCGCGACCTTCGCCAACCCGCAATTGGTGAACGAGATGGCGGTGGTCGATGGCCAGGTGAAGAAGGGGTCTTTGGCCCGTGTCGAGCCCGAAGGCAAGGTCACGCGGATGTGGGAAGCCATCGAGACCTACATGGAGCGCAAGCAGCCGCTGATCATCATCGCCGGTGCCGACTACGGCCAGGGTTCGTCCCGCGACTGGGCGGCCAAGGGCGTGCGCCTGGCAGGCGTCGAGGCGATCGTCGCCGAGGGCTTCGAGCGCATCCACCGCACCAACCTGGTGGGCATGGGCGTGCTGCCGCTGCAGTTCCTGCCGGGCACCGACCGCAAGACCCTGGGCATCGACGGCACCGAGACCTATGACGTGATCGGCCAGCGCACTCCCCGGGCGCAGTTGACCCTGGTGATCCACCGCCGCAATGGCGAGCGGCTCGAGGTGCCGGTGACCTGCCGCCTCGACACCGCCGAGGAGGTGTCGATCTACGAGGCCGGCGGTGTGCTGCAGCGTTTTGCCCAGGACTTCCTGGAATCGGCCACAGCCAGTTAAGCGACGTACCGGGGGCGGGCCGCAAGGCGCCGCCCCCGGTCTTTATCAGGACCTGAAATCCATGGCATTTGTAGCGCAAATCAAGATTCCGGCCACCTACATGCGTGGCGGCACCAGCAAGGGTGTGTTCTTCAATCTGCAAGACCTGCCCGAGGCTGCGCAGCTACCCGGCGCGGCCCGCGATGCCTTGCTGCTGCGGGTGATCGGCAGCCCCGATCCCTACGACAAGCAGATCGACGGCATGGGCGGCGCCACCTCCAGCACCAGCAAGACGGTGATCCTGTCCAAGAGCATCAAGCCTGATCACGACGTCGACTACCTGTTCGGCCAGGTCGCCATCGACAAGCCTTTCGTCGACTGGAGCGGCAACTGCGGCAACCTGTCGGCGGCGGTGGGCTCCTTCGCCATCAGCAGCGGCCTGGTGGACCCGGCGCGCATTCCCTACAACGGTGTGGCGGTGGTGCGCATCTGGCAGGCCAACATCGGCAAGACCATCATCGCCCATGTGCCGATCACCGATGGCGCGGTCCAGGAGACCGGCGACTTCGAGCTGGACGGCGTGACCTTCCCGGCGGCGGAAGTGCAGTTGGAGTTCCTCGATCCGGCGGCCGAGGAGGAGGGCGCCGGCGGTTCGATGTTCCCCACCGGCAACCTGGTGGACGACCTGGAAGTGCCCGGGGTCGGCACCCTCAAGGCGACCCTGATCAATGCCGGGATCCCCACCATCTTCGTCAATGCGGCGGACATCGGTTATCGCGGTACCGAGCTGCAGGGCGTGATCAACGGCGACCCCAAGGCCCTGGCGATGTTCGAGACCATCCGTGCCCACGGCGCCTTGCGCATGGGCCTGATCAAGCACCTGGACGAAGCCGCGCAGCGCCAGCACACGCCGAAAGTGGCCTTCGTCGCTCCACCGGCTGACTACCAGGCCTCCAGTGGCAAGGCGATCAAGGCGGCGGATGTCGACCTGCTGGTGCGCGCCATGTCCATGGGCAAGCTGCACCACGCGATGATGGGCACCGCGGCGGTGGCCATCGGCACGGCGGCGGCGATCCCCGGGACCCTGGTCAACCTCGCGGCCGGTGGCGGCGAGCGTAGCGCCGTGCGTTTCGGCCATCCTTCGGGCACCTTGCGCGTAGGCGCCGAGGCAACCCTCGAGGCCGGCGAGTGGAGCGTGGTCAAGGCGATCATGAGCCGCAGTGCGCGAGTACTGATGGAAGGCTGGGTGAGAGTGCCTGGCGACACCTTCTAACAGGCCGTTGAAAAACTAGCTGCGTTGCCATCGCTGCGTTAAAAACAGGCTGGTGCGCCAGCCCGGTCAAAATGCTCATTTACCACTCGTAAACTGCGCTTTTTCGCCTGTTTTTGCCTTGCGCTGGCTGCCTCGCCTACATTTTTCAACGGTCTGTTAAGGACCGGCGGTGGCGAGGGAGCCCGCTCCCTTGCCACCGATGCCGTTATCGAATCATCGAGCAGACGCAGACCTGCGATGCCGTCATTGACCTGAACCTGCAGCCTGAGGAATCGACCTACCCATAACCCCGTCATTGGAGTGCACGATCCATGAGCGCCAACGTTGATCTGAACGACCGTCCCGATTACGACCCGGTTTTGCAGGACATCGCCGATTATGTCCTGGAGTATCGCGTCGACTCCCCCCTAGCCCTCGATACCGCCCGCCATTGCCTGATGGATACCCTGGGCTGCGGCCTGCTGGCATTGCGTTTTCCTGAATGCACCAAGCACCTGGGGCCGCTCGTCGAGGGCACCGTGGTGCCCCATGGCGCCCGCGTGCCGGGTACCAGCTATCGCCTGGACCCGGTGAAGGCCGCCTGGGATATCGGCTGCATCGTGCGCTGGCTCGATTACAACGACACCTGGCTGGCGGCAGAGTGGGGGCACCCGTCGGACAACCTCGGCGGCATCCTGGCCGTGGCCGATCATCTTTCGCAGAAGCGTGTGGCCAACGGCGAGGCGCCGCTGAGCATGGGCGATGTGCTGCGGGCGATGGTCATGGTCCACGAGATCCAGGGTGTGCTGGCCCTGGACAACTCCTTCAACCGTGTCGGGCTCGACCATGTGCTGCTGGTGAAGGTCGCCTCCACGGCCGTTTGCGCTCGCTTGATGGGGGCCAATCGCGAGCAACTGCTGGCCGCGCTGTCCCATGCCTTTGTCGACGGCCAGGCGCTGCGCACCTATCGCCATGCGCCCAATGCCGGGTCGCGCAAGTCCTGGGCGGCGGGGGATGCCTCGAGCCGCGGGGTGCGCCTGGCGGACATGGCCCTGCGCGGTGAAATGGGCATTCCCGGAGTGCTCAGCGCGCCGCAGTGGGGCTTCTACGATGTGCTGTTCAGCCATGCCAACAAGGACCTTTCGCTCAAGCCTGAGGACCAGCGGCGCTTCAGCCTGCCCCAGGGGTACGCCAGCTACGTGATGGAAAACATCCTGTTCAAGATCAGCTTCCCGGCCGAGTTCCATGCGCAAACCGCCTGCGAAGCGGCGGTGGCCCTGCACCCGCTGGTGCGCGATCGGTTGCAGGAGATCGAGCGGATCGTCATCACCACCCATGAGTCGGCGATCCGCATCATTTCCAAGGTCGGGCCGCTGGCCAATGCCGCCGATCGCGACCACTGCCTGCAGTACATGACCGCCGTACCCCTGGCGTTCGGCACCCTGGTGGCCGAGCACTACGAGGATGATTTCCACGCGGCGCACCCGATCATCGACCAGTTGCGCGACAAGATGCAGATCGTCGAGGACCCGCGCTACACCCGGGAATACCTGGAGGCCGACAAGCGCTCGATCGCCAACGCGGTGCAGGTGTTCTTCGCCGATGGCAGCTGCACCGAGCAGGTGGCGGTGGAATACCCCATTGGCCACCGCCGGCGGCGGGCCGAGGGCATCCCGTTGCTGGAGGACAAGTTCAAGGCCAACCTGGCGACGCGCTTCAGCGCCCAGCGCTCGGCGCAGATCTTCGAGTTGTGCAAGGACCCGGCACGGTTGTCGGCCACGCCGGTGCAGCGCTTCGTCGATCTGCTGGTGATTTGAAACCGCGATGCAGGCAGCGCCGGGTGCGCTGCCTGCCGATGGACGCCGTGGCCGCAAAGGCCCTGGGAATGGGGGACGGCTTTACTTGAAACGGCGTTCGACGCCTTTTTCCACGAGGATCTTGGCCGAGATTTCCTCGACGGAGAAGTGCGTGGAGTTGATGTGCGGGATGTTTTCCCGGCGCAGCAGGTTCTCGACTTCCCGCACCTCGAATTCGCACTGGGCGAAGCTGGAATAGCGGCTGTTGGGCTTGCGCTCGTTGCGGATCGCGGTGAGGCGGTCGGGGTCGATGGTCAGGCCGAACAGCTTGTGCTTGTGCGGGCGCAGCGCGTTGGGCAGTTGCAGGCGCTCCATGTCTTCTTCGGTGAGCGGGTAGTTGGCCGCGCGGATGCCGAACTGCATGGCCATGTACAGGCAGGTCGGGGTCTTGCCGCAGCGTGACACGCCCACCAGGATCAGGTCGGCCTTGTCGTAGTAGTGGGTGCGGGCGCCGTCGTCGTTGTCCAGGGCGAAGTTCACCGCCTCGATCCGCTCCATGTAGTTGGAGTTGTGGCCGATGGAGTGGGATTTGCCCACGGAGTAGGAGGAATGCTCGCTCAGCTCCTGTTCCAGGGGGGCGAGGAAGGTGGAGAAGATATCGATCATGAAACCATTGGACGTGGCGAGGATCTCACGGATGTCCTGGTTGACGATAGTGTCGAAAATGATCGGTCGATACCCGTCTTTTTCGGCGGCTATATTGATTTGCTGTACCATGGCCCGCGCTTTTTCCATGCTGTCGATATACGGCCGCGTGAATTTGCTGAACGTAATGTTCTCGAACTGCGCCAGAAGGCTCTGGCCGAGGGTTTCCGCTGTGATACCGGTACCGTCGGAGATGAAGAAGGCAGATCGTTTCATTTGCGGCTTGGGCCTTAAGCTAGTGACGATTCTTGGATATGATAGGCGCGATTTGTCGGCCGGGAATGGCCCGCATTCTCACTTATTTTCCAGGTCCAGGCCATATGACGGGCAGATGCACCCCTGAAGCAGCCCGTTTCTGAGCTTTTCCAACACAGTTAGTGGAGAGATCACCTTGGTAGAGTACGTAGTTTCCCTCGATAAGCTCGGCAAACACGATGTTGAGCATGTGGGGGGCAAGAACGCATCCCTGGGCGAGATGATCAGTAACCTCGCGGGTGCCGGCGTCTCGGTCCCGGGTGGCTTCGCCACGACCGCCCAGGCATATCGGGACTTTCTCGAGCTGAGCGGTCTGAACGACCAGATCCATGCCGCGCTCGACGCGCTGGATGTCGATGACGTGAATGCCCTGGCCAAGACCGGCGCACAGATCCGCCAATGGATCATGGACGCCGAGTTCCCCGAGCGCCTCGACGCGGAAATCCGCAAGGCCTTCGCCGCGCTGTCGGCGGGCAACCCCGAGATGGCCGTGGCCGTGCGCTCCTCGGCTACCGCCGAAGACCTGCCGGATGCCTCCTTCGCCGGCCAGCAAGAGACCTTCCTCAACATCCGTGGCGTGGACAACGTGATCCGCGCCGCCAAGGAAGTGTTCGCCTCGTTGTTCAACGACCGCGCCATTTCCTATCGCGTGCACCAGGGCTTCGACCACAAGCTGGTGGCCCTGTCCGCCGGTGTGCAGCGCATGGTCCGTTCGGAAACCGGTACCGCCGGGGTGATGTTCACCCTGGACACCGAGTCGGGCTTCCGTGACGTGGTGTTCATCACCGGCGCCTACGGCCTGGGCGAAACCGTGGTGCAGGGCGCCGTCAACCCTGACGAGTTCTACGTCCACAAGAACACCCTGGCCGCCGGCCGTCCCGCGATCCTGCGTCGCAACCTGGGCAGCAAGGCGATCAAGATGATCTACGGCGACGAAGCCAAGGCCGGTCGCTCGGTGAAGACCGTGGACGTGGACAAGGCCGATCGCGCACGTTTCTGCCTGACCGACGCCGAGGTCAGCGAGCTGGCCAAGCAGGCGATGATCATCGAGAAGCACTACCAGTGCCCGATGGACATCGAATGGGCCAAGGACGGTGACGACGGCAAGCTGTACATCGTGCAGGCCCGCCCGGAAACCGTGAAGAGCCGTACCCAGGCCAACGTGATGGAGCGCTACCTGCTCAAGGAAAAAGGCACTGTCCTGGTGGAAGGCCGTGCCATCGGCCAGCGCATCGGCGCCGGCAAGGTGCGGATCATCAAGGACGTGTCGGAGATGGACAAGGTCCAGGCCGGCGACGTGCTGGTTTCCGACATGACCGACCCGGATTGGGAGCCGGTGATGAAGCGCGCCAGCGCCATCGTCACCAATCGCGGCGGCCGTACCTGCCATGCGGCGATCATCGCCCGTGAACTGGGCATTCCGGCGGTAGTGGGCTGCGGCAACGCTACCGAGCTGCTCAAGGATGGCCAGGGCGTGACCGTATCCTGCGCCGAAGGCGACACCGGCTTGATCTTCGAGGGCGAGCTGGGCTTCGACGTCAAGCAGAACTCCGTGGACGCCATGCCGGAGCTGCCGTTCAAGATCATGATGAACGTCGGCAACCCGGACCGCGCCTTCGACTTCGCCCAGCTGCCGAACGCCGGTGTGGGCCTGGCCCGCCTGGAATTCATCATCAACCGCATGATCGGCGTGCACCCCAAGGCGCTGCTGAACTACGCGGGCCTGCCACAGGACATCAAGGACAGCGTCGACAAGCGTGTCGCCGGCTACCACGATCCGGTGGACTTCTACGTCGACAAGCTGGTCGAGGGCATCAGCACCCTGGCCGCGGCATTCACCCCGAAGAAGGTCATCGTGCGCCTGTCGGACTTCAAGTCCAACGAATACGCCAACCTGATCGGCGGCAAGCTCTACGAGCCGGAAGAAGAAAACCCGATGCTGGGCTTCCGCGGGGCGTCGCGCTACATCAGCGAATCCTTCCGCGATTGCTTCGAGCTCGAGTGCCGTGCCCTCAAGCGCGTGCGCAACGAGATGGGCCTGACCAACGTCGAGATCATGGTGCCCTTCGTGCGGACCCTCGGCGAAGCCAGCCAAGTGGTTGATCTGCTCGCGGAAAACGGTCTCAAGCGGGGCGAGAATGGCCTGCGCGTGATCATGATGTGCGAACTGCCGTCCAACGCGATCCTGGCCGAGGAGTTCCTGGAGTACTTCGATGGCTTCTCCATCGGCTCCAACGACCTGACCCAGCTGACCCTGGGCCTGGACCGTGACTCCGGCATCATCGCCCACCTGTTCGACGAGCGTAATCCGGCGGTCAAGAAACTGCTGGCCAACGCCATTGCGGCCTGCAACAAGGCTGGCAAGTACATCGGTATCTGCGGCCAGGGCCCTTCGGACCACCCTGACCTGGCCAAGTGGCTGATGGAGCAGGGCATCGAAAGCGTTTCGCTGAACCCGGACTCGGTACTCGAGACCTGGTTCTTCCTGGCCGAGGGCCAGGGCGCCGCATAATCGGTGAGTGCAGGCCCGGCCAGCGACTGGCCGGGCCTTGCAGATTCAAGCAGGGCGCGCCTCTTCCGGATGCCGCCCTTTTTTGTGCAAGAAAGAATATGCAAAGCAGCAGCAACCTATTTCCTGTCGCCTTGATCAGCGCCGAGCGTCGAGGCGACCTCAGCGAAGATGTCTATCGCTTGAAACCTGGCAACAGCCCCGATCCTTCGGTGGAGCTGGCCGTGACGCGCCTGGGGCTGGCCGATGCACCTGGAGCCCAAGGCGTGCCCGTGGTCCTGTTGCACGGCAGCTTTTCCAACCGGCGCTTCTGGTACTCGCCCAAGGGCGTTGGCCTCGGGGCCTACCTGGCACGGGCCGGTTTCGATGTGTGGATCCCGGAAATGCGCGGCCATGGCCTGTCGCGCCGCAATGCCCAGTACCGCAACAACCGGGTGGCGGACTACGCGCGCTACGACCTGCCGGCCATCGCGGCCTTCGTTCGTGAACTCAGTGGGCAGGCTCCCCACTGGATCGGCCATTCCCTGGGTGGCACCACCTTGGCCGCGGCGCTGGGCGGCCAGTATTTGGGCGACGCGGGGGTGGCCTCGGCGGCGTTCTTCGGCACCCAGGTCAGCCGTATCTACTGGCCGTTGAAGATTCCCTTGGTGGAGTGGAGCGGGCGCCTGTTCATCAAGCGGTTTGCCCAATTGTCCGGTTCCCGGCTCAAGCGTGGCCCGGAGGACGAGCCCATTGGCCTGGCCCTGGAGAGCATGCGCTGGCATGGTCTGTTCGGGCGTTTCGGTGATGCCGACAAGGATTGGTGGGCCGGCCTGACGGAGGTCGGCGTGCCGGCCCTGGCGGTCAGCGCCGCTGGCGACCACCAGGATCCGACTTGGGCGTGCCGCAAGCTGTTCGATCAACTGGGCAGCGAGCACAAGCAATTCGTCTGCCTGGGGCGTGAACAGGGTTTCAGCGGTAATTTCGGCCATGTCGAGATGCTGGTGAGCAAGCCGGCGCAGGCCGAGGTCTGGCCGATGGTGGCTCGCTGGCTCAGGGATCAGCAGGCGCCGTTGCTGGTTTGCGCCACCGAGCAGATGGCGACGGCTTGATGCAGAGGCTCTGACAAGGTCATTTCGCTCGATGGCGCTTGCGGCTAAGATATGACGCGCTGAGCTGTTTTGGTCACATTCAGTTATTGAGTCGGCTTTCCGTTCTGCCGGCAGTCTTGCAAAAATGCCCCGCCAGATTGGTGGGCAGCCCGAGTGCAGTAGGCTAAACAGCTGCCGATTGGGCTCGTATTTTCATGGCTGGCCCCGGAACGGCCGACACCGTCGATCGTGTTCTTTCTGCTACAGGAGCTTCTCGATGAACCATTACCTAACTCCCGATCTGTGCGACGCCTACCCGGACCTGGTGCAGGTGGTCGAGCCCATGTTCAGCAACTTTGGCGGGCGCGATTCCTTCGGTGGTGAAATCGTCACCATCAAGTGTTTCGAAGACAACTCGCTGGTCAAGGAGCAAGTCGAGCTCAAGGGGCATGGCAAGGTGCTGGTGGTCGACGGTGGCGGTTCCTTGCGACGCGCCCTGTTGGGGGACATGCTGGCCGAGAAGGCAGCCAGGAATGGCTGGGAAGGCCTGGTGGTCTACGGTTGCATCCGCGACGTGGATGTCATCGCCCAGACTGACCTTGGCGTCCAGGCCCTGGCCAGCCATCCGATGAAGACCGACAAGCGCGGTATCGGCGACCTCAATGTGGCCGTGACCTTTGCCGGGGTGACCTTCCGTCCGGGTGAATATGTTTACGCCGACAACAATGGCGTGATCGTTTCGCCTAGCCCGCTGAAAATGCCTGAATGACCAAGCGTCCAGACAAGGGGTGAGGATGTTCGAGGAAGAAAACGCGCAGTGGGGGCTGGTGCATGCCCTGGTATTGGATGGTCAAGGCGGTGCGCGTTCGATTGCCCGGACTGAGCTCGACGACTTGCAACTGCAGGCCCATGAGAGCCTGTGGTTGCATTGGGATCGCAGCCATCCGCAGACCCAGACCTGGTTGCGTCGCTCCAGCGGCTTGAGCGAGTTCAGTTGCGACTTGCTGCTGGAAGAAAATACCCGGCCACGCCTGCTGGCGCTGCCTGATTCGGAGCTGCTGCTGTTCTTGCGTGGCATCAATCTCAATCCGGGAGCCGAGCCTGAAGACATGGTCTCGGTGCGGATCTTCGCCAGCGCGCAGCGGGTGATCTCGCTGCGTTTGCGTCCCTTACGAGCCACCGACGAGCTATTGGTGCAGTTGAGCGAGGGCAATGGCCCGAAAAGCGCCGCCGAATTGCTGCTCTACATGGCCGAATACTTGACCCATAAGGTGCAGAACCTGGTCAGCGATCTCGCTGAAGTGGTCGATGACGAAGAAGAAAAACTGGATGCCGACGAACGGTACACTCCCGAGCACGGCAGCATCCTGCAGATTCGTCGTCGGGCTGCCGGGTTGAAGCGCTTCCTGGCTCCGCAACGGGACATCTTCGCGCAGTTGAGCCGGATAAAATTGCCCTGGTTCGCGGCCGACGATGGTGACTATTGGAATGAATTGCACAACAGCCTGACCCGCTACCTGGAGGAACTGGAGCTGGCCAGGGAGCGCGTGGGGCTTGTGCTCGAGGCCGAGGATCGGCGTTTGAGCGTACGCATGAATCGCACCATGTACCGCTTCGGCATCATTACCGGGATCTTCCTGCCGATGAGCTTTCTCACCGGTCTCCTGGGGATCAACGTCGGAGGTATCCCATTTTCTGCCAGTCCTTATGGCTTCATCATCGCCTGCCTGTTGCTGGTAGCGGTGGCGTTGGGCCAATGGTGGTTATTCCGGCGTTTGCGTTGGGTATGAAGAGGCTTCGTGTGACCCGAATAGATCTGATCGCGTCTTTTTCAAACATCACCAGAGGTGCTTATGCACGATCCGTTTGAAGAGTCGCTGCGTGACATGCTCAAGGCCTCGCCATCCAGCCGCGATGACGACGCCTGCCTGGGCCGCGTATTGAAAACCGCCAACCGCCAAGTGGGGGCAGGTGACCTGTTCAGCCTGCTGGGCCGCTGGTTGCCGGCCTTGATGATCGCCCTGAATAACGGATCGGCCCATGTCGCGCCGGTTTCTCGTCTTAAATCTACTGCTCGCACTGCTGATAAGGCTGATTGAATATGGAACTTGATCTCTGGACGCAGAGCCTCGTCACAGCGATGACCGCCTTGTGGACCAAGGTGGCGAACTTCATTCCGAACCTGTTCGGCGCATTGGTGGTGCTGTTGCTGGGTTTCGTGGTGGCGAAGCTGCTCGATACCCTGCTCTCCAAATTGTTGGCCAAGCTGGGCCTGGATCGCCTCATGGGGGGCACCGGCTTGACCAAGTTGCTGTCTCGTGCGGGCTTGCAAGTCCCCATCTCGACCCTGATCGGCAAGATCGTCTACTGGTTCGTCCTGCTTATTTTTCTGGTTTCTGCTGCTGAATCCCTTGGCCTTGAGCGAGTTTCGGCTACGCTCGACATGCTTGCGTTGTATTTGCCGAAGGTTTTCGGCGCTGCGCTGGTGCTGTTGGTGGGGGTTCTGCTGGCGCAGCTGGCCAATGGGCTGGTGCGGGGCGCGGCGGAAGGCGTGGGGCTGGAATACGCCAGCGGCGTGGGGCGGATCGCTCAGGGATTGGTGATCATCATCAGTATTTCCGTGGCGATCAGCCAGTTGGAGGTCAAGACCGACCTGCTCAACCACGTGATCGTGATCGTTTTGATTACCGTTGGTCTGGCAGTTGCGCTGGCGATGGGATTGGGAAGCCGGGAAATTGCCGGTCAGATTCTTGCGGGAATCTATGTGCGTGAGTTGTACCAGGTGGGTCAACAAGTGCGTGTTGGCGAGGTTGAGGGCCAGATCGAGGAGATTGGCACGGTTAAAACTACATTGCTGACCGATGAGGGTGAGCTAGTCTCTCTCTCCAATCGGATCCTGCTGGAGCAGCATGTAAGTAGCCGCTAACCCGGCACCCTGCTAATGTATGCCGCCGCAAAATGCCCCTCACCGGGGCTGCGGTGGACACTGACCTGACTGTCGGCACGACTCGTTTTGAATAAAACTCAACCGCTATCCATGCGCTATGACCCCCGCGAGCTCTCTGATGAGGAGTTGGTTGCGCGGTCACATACGGAGCTGTTCCACGTAACACGCGCCTATGAAGAGTTGATGCGGCGTTACCAGCGAACCCTATTTAATGTTTGTGCGCGTTATCTGGGGAACGATCGGGATGCCGATGATGTCTGTCAGGAAGTGATGTTGAAGGTGCTGTATGGCCTTAAGAACTTTGAGGGCAAATCGAAGTTCAAGACCTGGCTATACAGCATCACGTACAACGAATGCATCACGCAGTATCGCAAGGAGCGACGCAAGCGGCGGTTGATGGATGCTTTGAGTCTTGATCCCCTCGAGGAAGCGTCTGAAGAGAAGGCGCCGAAACCTGAGGAGAAGGGCGGACTTGACCGCTGGTTGGTGCATGTGAACCCGATTGATCGGGAAATTCTGGTGCTGCGTTTTGTCGCAGAGCTGGAGTTCCAGGAGATCGCAGACATCATGCATATGGGTTTGAGTGCTACAAAAATGCGTTACAAACGTGCTCTTGATAAATTGCGTGAGAAATTTGCAGGCATTGCTGAAACTTAGTTCGGCGCAAATATCTCTTACGTCTAGGTGAGTTCTGATAGACTTACCGCCGAGTTGTCCCCCGGTATGTGGGACTGCTTTACAATCACCAGATGGGGATTTAACGGATGAAACTGAAAAACACCTTGGGCATTGCCATTGGTTCTATTGTTGCCGTGACTTCGTTCGGCGTTCTGGCGCAAGGCCAAGGCGCGGTCGAGGGTGAACTGTTTTACAAAAAACAGTACAACGACAGCGTTAAGCACATCGAAGATGGCTTCAACCCAGGCGCCCGTATTGGTTACTTCTTGACCGACGACCTGTCGTTGGACCTGAACTACGACAAGACCAACCACACCCGTTCCAACGACGGTACCGGCAACCAGAAGATCAAGGGTGACACCACCAGCCTGCTGGCCACCTACCACTTCGGCCAAGCTGGCGTGGACTCCCTGCGTCCATACGTTTCCGGTGGTTTCGGTCACCAGAGCCGTAGCAGCGTAGAAGCTGACGGTCACAGCGGTCGCGACAAGACTACCCAGGCCATCATCGGTACTGGTGTGAAGTACTACTTCACCGACAACCTGTTCGCCCGTGCTGGCGTTGAAGCCGACTACGGCATGGACAACGGCAAGTGGGACTACGCTGCCCTGGTTGGTCTGGGTGTGAACTTCGGCGGCAACGCCGGTAAAGTCGCTCCAGCTCCAGTGGCTCCAGCTCCGGCTCCAGAGCCAGCTCCAGAAGCTCCAGTTGCTGAAGTCGTACGTGTTGAGCTGGACGTGAAGTTCGACTTCGACAAGTCGGTCGTCAAGCCTAACAGCTACGCTGACATCAAGAACCTGGCTGACTTCATGAAGCAGTACCCACAGACCACCACCGTTGTTGAAGGTCACACTGACTCCGTCGGTCCTGACGCTTACAACCAGAAGCTGTCTGAGCGTCGTGCAAACGCTGTCAAGCAAGTACTGGTTAACCAGTACGGCGTTGGCGCTGAGCGCGTTCAGTCCGTTGGTTACGGTGAGTCCCGTCCAGTTGCCGACAACGCAACTGAAGCTGGTCGTGCTGTTAACCGTCGCGTAGAAGCCTCGGTAGAAGCTCAAGCTAAGTAATTAGCCTGTTAGCTTGGAAAAACCCGGCCTAGGCCGGGTTTTTCTTTGCCTGGATTTTTGTCCTGGGCCTCAGGCCTGGAACAGGTGGGTGGTGCTGGCGCCGGCAGTTGCCGCGATTTCGCCGATTGCCAGGATCGTCGAGCTCTTGAGCCCGGAACCCAGGACATCCTGCCGCATATTCCCCTGCACGCTGCGACATTCCCGCTGCTGTGGCGGCGAGGCGTTCTCGATCATGGCCACCGGCGTCCGGTCCGGCATGCCAGCGGCGCTCCACTGTTCGACGATCTCTGTCCGTTTCGCCATTCCCATGTAGGTCACCAGGGGCTTTCCGCCCTGGGCCAGCGCCTACCAGTCCAACGGGCTGTCCTCTTGGGTAGGAGCGGTGAATAACGTCACGCCGCGCAAGTTCAGGGAGATAGCGCAATTGGCGACACCGGCCAGGCCGGCGGTCATGCCGTTCACCAACCCCACCTCGATGCCGTGCTCCTGGGGCCGGCCAAGGTCGCTGAGAGTGATGTCCTCGAACTGCTGTTCGCCGGTCAGCACCAGCGACCGCGAGATACGGTTGTAGTCGGCATCGAAGGCGATGATGTCGAGCTTCTCGCTCCGCTTGAGCAGTTCCTCCAGAGAGCGGACCTCGGCCATGCCATTGTCGATCATCACCAGCTTGAGTTTTTCGTGGGCTTCTTCGGAGCATCGCTAACGTTGACCCAGGCCAGCGCTGGGCGGAGGTATTCAGTCATGGGGCTACCTTGCGTGAAGGACCTGGCCTTGGCCCGGGAGGATGGCGAAGCAGCAGGCGCAAGGCATATGCCAGCGCTGTCGGATTTGCCGATGCGCCTCGCCTGCGGGCCCCGGGCCCGGCTATAATCGCCGCCCCATTTCGCTGTCCACCGAGTCCATCGCGCCCATGTATACCCTGGCCCGCCAGCTGCTGTTCAAACTCTCTCCGGAAACCTCCCACGATCTGTCCCTGGACCTGATCGGCGCGGGCGGGCGTCTGGGTCTCAACGGCTTGCTGTGCAAGGCCCCGGCATCAAAGCCGGTGACGGTCATGGGCCTGGAGTTCGCCAACCCGGTGGGGCTGGCCGCCGGCCTGGACAAGAACGGCGCGGCCATCGATGGCTTCTCCCAGCTGGGTTTCGGTTTCGTCGAGATCGGCACCGTCACCCCACGTCCGCAGCCAGGCAACCCCAAGCCACGGATCTTCCGCCTGCCGGAGGCCGAGGGCATCATCAACCGCATGGGTTTCAACAACCTGGGGGTCGATAACCTGCTGGCGCGGGTCGCCGCCGCCAAGTACCGGGGCGTATTGGGGATCAATATCGGCAAGAACTTCGATACCCCGGTGGAGCGGGCGGTGGACGACTACCTGATCTGCCTGGACAAGGTCTATTCTCGGGCCAGCTACATCACGGTCAACGTCAGTTCGCCCAATACCCCGGGCCTGCGCAGCCTGCAGTTCGGCGAGTCCCTCAAGCAGCTGCTGGCCGCCCTGGGCCGGCGCCAGGAGGAATTGACCGCGATCCATGGCAAGCGCGTGCCGCTGGCGATCAAGGTCGCTCCGGACATGAGCGATGAAGAAACCGTGGAAGTGGCCCGAGCCCTGCTGGAGGCGGGCATGGATGCGGTGATCGCCACCAACACCACCCTCAGCCGGGAAGGCGTCGAAGGCCTGGAGCATGGCGACGAGGCCGGTGGCCTGTCCGGTGCGCCGGTGCGGGAGAAGAGCACCCATACGGTCAAGGTCCTGGCTTCCGAGCTGGCCGGTCGCCTGCCCATCATCGCGGTGGGCGGTATCACCGAAGGCAAGCATGCGGCCGAGAAGATCGCCGCCGGCGCGAGCCTGGTGCAGTTGTATTCGGGGTTCATCTACAGGGGGCCGGCGCTGATTCGCGAATCGGTGGATGCCATCGCGGCCATGGGCTGAGGCATCGGCGGACTAGTGCGGCGGCAATAAAAAGGGCTCCTCGAAGGAGCCCCTGGGCCGAAGCCCGCCGCCCGGATGGGGCGCGCGTGGTTAAATCGTTATCTATTCAAGTTTTAGGTGTCGGAATGTGCCCTGATCAGCCGACAGCGCGAAGTTCGTTGAGTCTGTGTATACCCGCAGTGCCTGTCATACCGTCCCAGTTGTCGCCGCGTCCTTCGCGCCAGCCGTTGATCCAGGCTTGGCGTACTGACGGTAGAGTAAATGGGCAAAGCTCACGGGACTTGCCATTAACGCCATACTGATATCCGCGTAAAAACGCTCTTTCCAACGGATCACGCTTTAGTCTTCTCATAGGGTGTTTCCCTCACTTGTTGACTGTATATGTCCCGTCGACCTTCATTGAGGTCGGGCAGATCGGTTCTGCCGTTGGTGCTCGCTGCCGGCGTCGCGAGCCTTGCTGTCGACGCCGTTGCGGCGCCAAACCTGTGTTGAGTTCTAACCAATAGGTCACAGCAAGTGAATGATCGTTTTGTCATAAGAACGTAACCATAATGCTGTCCAGGCCATAAGCCAGAGCGGTTTTTGCACGGTCTCCCGGGAGCAAAGCCTGCTGTGATCAGGCCTCTACTAGATGATGAGGTTAATGCTTTAGTGAGAATGTCGAACGGTTGTACTCAACTACTATTCGACGAAGGGTAGACTTATGTCATTTTGTTGCCCTGACTTTTCATCTGCCCCGGTCTCTAAGCTCTTTTGTCCTGCAAGAAAGCCTGCTCGCCGGGGTGGGACGGCACGTTGCGTGCCACACGAGCGCTCTTGAAGAAAAGCGCTTGATTAAAAACCGAGCGGGCGATGCGTTGTCCGTTCACTTATTTGCCTAAGGCCCTGGTATCTCCATGTCGGATCGCTACGAACTCTTCCTCACCTGTCCCAAAGGCCTAGAAGGCCTGCTGATCGAGGAAGCCACCGGGCTTGGCCTTGAACAAGCGCGCGAACACACCTCCGCCGTGCGCGGCATGGGCGACATAGAGACGGCCTATCGCCTGTGCCTGTGGTCGCGCCTGGCCAACCGGGTCCTGCTGGTCCTCAAGCGCTTCCCGATGAAGAACGCCGACGACCTGTACCAGGGCGTGCTGGATGTCGATTGGCAGGACCACATGCTGGCCGACGGTACCCTGGCGGTGGAGTTCAGCGGGCATGGCTCGGGCATCGACAACACCCACTTCGGCGCCTTGAAGGTCAAGGACGCCATCGTCGACAAGCTGCGGACCCCAACCGGCGAGCGTCCCTCGGTGGACAAGCTCAACCCGGACCTGCGCATCCACCTGCGCCTGGATCGTGGCGAAGCCATTCTCTCCCTCGACCTGTCCGGTCACAGCCTGCACCAGCGTGGCTATCGCTTGCAGCAGGGCGCCGCGCCACTCAAGGAAAACCTCGCCGCGGCGGTGCTGATCCGCGCCGGCTGGCCGCGTATCGCCGCTGAAGGCGGGGCCCTGGCCGACCCGATGTGCGGTGTCGGGACCTTCCTGGTGGAGGCTGCGATGATCGCCGCTGACATCGCCCCCAACCTCAAGCGCGAGCGCTGGGGCTTCACCGCCTGGCAGGGGCATGTGCCGGCGCTGTGGCGCAAGCTGCACGACGAGGCCCAGGCCCGTGCCCAGGCCGGATTGGCCCGGCCGCCGTTGTGGATCCGTGGCTACGAAGCCGATCCGCGCCTGATCCAGCCGGGTCGCAACAACGTCGAGCGTGCTGGCTTGAGCGACTGGATCAAGATCTACCAGGGCGAGGTGGCGACCTTCGAGCCGCGCCCGGACCAGAACCAGAAGGGCCTGGTGATCAGCAACCCACCCTACGGCGAGCGCCTGGGGGACGAAGCAAGCCTGCTGTACCTCTACCAGAACCTGGGCGAGCGCCTGCGCCAGGCCTGCCTTAACTGGGAGGCGGCGGTCTTCACCGGCGCCCCGGAGCTGGGCAAGCGCATGGGAATCCGCAGCCACAAGCAGTACTCGTTCTGGAACGGTGCCCTGCCTTGCAAGTTGCTGTTGATCAAGGTGCAGCCGGACCAGTTCGTCACTGGCGAGCGCCGGACACCCGAGCAACGCCAGCTGGAGCGCGAACAGGCCCAGGCCACGCCCGAGCCGGTCGAGCGCCAGTACAACAAGAACGGCAACCCGATCAAGCCGGCTCCAGCCCCGGCCCCGGTGGTGGAGCAGGCGCGCTTGAGCGAAGGCGGGCAGATGTTCGCCAACCGCCTGCAGAAGAATCTCAAGCAACTTGGCAAGTGGGCCAAGCGCGAGGGTGTGGAGTGCTACCGGGTCTACGATGCCGACATGCCCGAATACTCCCTGGCCATCGACCTGTACCAGGATTGGGTGCATGTGCAGGAATACGCGGCGCCCAAGTCGGTGGATCCGGAGAAAGCCCAGGCCCGGCTGTTCGATGCCCTGGCGGCGATCCCCGTGGCACTCGACGTCGACAAGAGCCGTGTGCTGATCAAGCGCCGTGAGCGCCAGAGCGGCACCCGCCAGTACGAGCGCCAGGGGGCCCAGGGGCAGTTCACCGAGGTCCGCGAAGGCGGGGTCAAGCTGCTGGTGAACCTCACCGACTACCTGGATACCGGGCTGTTCCTGGACCACCGGCCGATGCGCATGCGCATCCAGAAGGAAGCGGCGGGCAAGCGTTTCCTCAACCTGTTCTGCTACACCGCTACCGCCAGCGTGCATGCGGCCAAGGGCGGGGCGCGCAGCACCACCAGCGTCGACCTGTCGAAAACCTACCTGGACTGGGCGCGGCGCAACTTCTCGCTCAATGGCTTTTCCGACAAGAACCGCCTGGAGCAGGGCGACGTGATGGCCTGGCTGGAAACCTGCCGCGACGAGTTCGACCTGATCTTCATCGACCCGCCGACCTTCTCCAACTCCAAGCGCATGGAAGGGGTGTTCGACGTCCAACGTGACCATGTGCAGTTGCTCGACCTGGCCCTGGCGCGCCTGGCCCCGGGCGGCGTGCTGTATTTCTCCAACAACTTCCGCAAGTTCCAGCTGGATGAGAATCTCGTTGCGCGCTACCAGGTCGAGGAGATCACCGCGAGCACCATCGATCCGGACTTCGCCCGTAACGGCAAGATTCACCGCGCCTGGAAAATCAGCGTTCGCTGAAGGCCGCACAAGCCCACCGAGGCCTGAATTTCCAGGCTTCGGAATGGCTTGATACTGGTCAAATTAATGGCTAATGGCTATAACTCACAGCAAGTCCGAATGACACCCAAACTCGCTGGCGTGATGAGTTCTACTTATGCCGTTGCATGTGGTACGCCCGAAAATCCTGGGTTTCATCAGTGAAGAAGTTTCCGCCTGGCTGGTGGCCCTGTTGGTGCTGCTGGCCGGTGGCATCCTGACCGGCCTGCTGGCCTGGTCCACCTACAACCTCAACAAGCAGCAGTTGCGCCAGCGCTTCCAGTTGCTGGCCAGCGAGCGCTACAGCCGCATCGAGGAACGCTTCCAGGACCAGGAGCAACGCCTGGATGGCCTGCGGCGTTTCTTCGTCAATTCCGACCTGGTGAGTCGCCAGGATTTCGATGGCTATGCCAAACCCCTGTTGCGTCGTACCCAGGCCTATGCCTGGGCGCCGCTGATCAGTCGTGCCCAGCGTCCGGCCTTCGAGCAGGAGGTGCGAGACCAGGGCGTGGCAGGTTTCTCCATCCTGCAACTCAATGGCGCCGGGCAAATGGAACCGGCCGGCGAGCGCGAGGACTATGCCCCGGTGTTGTACAGCCAGACCCAGAGCCCGATGGGCTCGCCCCTGGGCTACGATCTGCTGGCCCAGCCCCTGCGCCGGGCCACCCTGGAACGGGCGCGGGAGCTGGACGGCATGGCGGTATCGGCGCCGGTGCACCTGGTGGCGGTCGACCCGGCCTATGCCCGCGGCGTGGTGATGGCGGCCCCGGTCCGGCGCGCTGTGCACGGTGGTCAGCAGCAATCGCGGCCTGACGGCTACGTACTGGCGGTGATCAGTCTGCGGCAGTTGGTGGCCGAAGGGTTGTCGGTCCCGGCCAGCGACAATCTCTCGGTGCGCATCCTCGACCTGTCCAGCGAAGGCCGGCACGAGGTGCTCTACGAATCGAACAACCCGCCGATCAATGGCTACCTGCATGCCAGCCGCTTGCTGCGCCTGGCGGACCGCGATTACCAGGTGGAGGTCCGGCCGGGGGCGGCCTTCTTGCATGCGAACCATTTTTCCCTGGCCAGCCTGGTGATTCTCGGCGGTCTCTTGAGCCTGTTGCTCAGTGCCTTGCTCTATGTGCTGGTGAGCCAGCGCCGGCGGGCCCTGACCCTGGTGGAGCAGCGCACCGCCGAGCTGCGCAGTCGCGAACACGAACTGCGCGGGACCCACAGCCAGCTGCGTAGCGTGCTCAACGCCGCGACCCAGGTGGCGATCATCGCCACCGACCTGCGCGGGATCATCACCACCTTCAACGCCGGGGCCGAGCAGATGCTCGGCTACAGCAGCAGCGAAGTGGTGGGGGTGTTGACCCTGGAGAGCCTGCACTTGCCCAAGGAGCTGGAGAGCTGGGCCCAGAGCCTCAGCCAGCGCTATGGCAAGCCGATCCCGATGTCCCAGGCGATGCTGGTGGAAGAGGGCACGACGCGTGGCCAGGAAGCCCGGGAGTGGACCCTGGTGCGTCGCGATGGCAGCCACCTGCCGGTGAACATGCTGGCGACCCCGGTGCTCGACGACCAGGGCTTGTGGATCGGCCACCTGGCGATCTGCATCGACATCACCGAGCGCAAGCGCGTGCACGAGGCCCTGGCCGCCCGTGACCGTTTGCTCAAGCGGCTCAGCGCCCATGTTCCTGGCGGCATCTACCAGTTCAAGATCGACGCCGACGGGCACATGAGCTTCAGCTATGCCAGTGATGGGCTGCGGGAGATCTACGAGATCGATCCGCAGCAACTGCAAGAGGATGCCGCGCCGGTGTTCGAACGCATTCATCCCGAGGACCTGGAGCGGATACGCCAGTCGATCCAGGTGTCGGCGCAGCACCTGAGCCCTTGGCGCGAAGAGTACCGGGTCTGCCTGCCGGAGCGTGGCCTGCGCTGGGTGCGCGGCGCGGCCAGCCCGGAAAGCCAGCCCGGTGGCGGGGTGCTATGGCACGGCTATATCTCGGATATTTCCGATCTCAAGCGGGTCGAGGAAGAGTTGCGTGCGCTGTCGGTCACCGACGCCCTGACCGGTATCTACAACCGACGTTATTTCCAGGAGCAGTTGCAGAATGAGATGCAGCGCCTGGAGCGCAGCGGCGGGGAGATGGCGGTGATCATGCTGGACATCGACCACTTCAAGCGGATCAACGACCGCTATGGCCATGCCGTGGGCGACCAGGTGTTGCGCGGGGTGTGCCAGCGCATCAGCCGGCGCTTGCGCCGCACCGATGTGTTCTGCCGCCTGGGGGGCGAGGAATTCATGCTCCTGTGCCCGGACACCAATGGCCGGCAGGCGCAGGTTTTGGCCCAGGAGCTGTGGCAGGGCTTGCGCGGTGCGCCGATCGAACCGGTGGGCAGGGTCACCGCCAGCTTCGGCATTGCCAGCTGGCGCGTGGGCGAGGGCGCGGATGGCTTGCTGCTGCGGGCCGACTCTGGCGTCTATGCCGCCAAGCAGGCCGGGCGCGACCGGGTGCAGCCCGAGCAGGTGTGAACGGCAGCGGCGGCGCAGAGGCCACCGCTGCAACAGGGCCTAGCGTGTTGCCGCGCTACCGGCCAGTTTGGGCTGGCGATAGAGGTCCAGCAGGACCTGGTCCAGCACCGAGGATGCGCCGAAGGGTTGCGGATCGTTGAGGATCGCCACCACGGCCCAGGTGTTGCCGTTGTCGTCGCGGCTGTAGCCGGCGATGGCCCGAACCGTATTCAAGGTGCCGGTCTTGATGTGCGCCTCGCCGCTCATGGCCGTGCGCTTCAGGCGCTTGCGCATGGTCCCGTCCATTCCGGCGATAGGCATCGAGCTGATGAACTCGGCAGCGTAGGGGCTTTTCCAGGCCGCCTGCAGCAGGCCGGCCATCTCCCGAGCGCTGACCCGCTCGGCCCGGGACAGGCCGGAGCCGTTCTCCATCACCAGGTGTGGCGAGGTGATGCCTTTTCTCGCCAGCCACTGGCGCACCACCCGCTGCGCGGCCTTGGCGTCGTCGCCGTCGGCTTCGTTGCGATACTTGGCCCCCAGGCTCAGGAACAGCTGCTGGGCCATGGTGTTGTTACTGTACTTGTTGATGTCGCGGATGATCTCCGCCAGGTCCGGGGAGAAGGCCCGGGCCAGGACCTTGGCGTCCTTGGGCACCACGGCCAGGCGATCCTTGCCCTGGATGCTGCCGCCCAGTTCGTTCCAGATCGCCCGTACCGCACCGGCGGTGTAGGTGGCATGGTCCAGCAGCGACAGGTAGGTCTGCGAGCTGCAGCCATCGCCCAGCTGGCCGCCGACGGTGACGATCACGCTGCCATCGGCCTGGGGCACCGGGTTGTAGCGCACATCGCCCGTGCATTGCTTGCCGCTGAGGGCCTTGACCTGGTTGTCGATGCGGATCTTGGCGATTGGCGGCTCCACCGATACCAGCACCCGGCCGGAGTCGTTGCGGGCGACGAAGCGCAGGGCCTTGAGGTTGACCATCAGGGCATCGGGCTTGACCAGGAACGGCTTGTTCTCGTCCTTGCCGTCGTCATCGAATTCCGGCAATTGCGGCTGGACGAAATAGTTGCGATCCAGGACCAGGTCGCCGGTGACCTGCTGCACGCCGTTGGCCCGCAGGTCGCGCATCAGCAGCCAGAGCTTCTCCATGTTCAGCTTGGGATCGCCGCCGCCCTTGAGGTACAGGTTGCCGTTGAGGATGCCACCACTGAGGGTGCCGTCGGTGTAGAACTCGGTCTTCCACTGGTGGGTCGGACCGAGCATTTCCAGGGCCGCGTAGGTGGTCACCAGCTTCATGGTGGAGGCCGGGTTGACCGATACGTCGGCGTTGAAGATGGTCGGGGTGCCTGGGCCATCGAGGGGCAGCATCACCAGGGACAGGGCGTTGTCCGGGACCTTGGCGGCCTTGAGGGCTTGCTGGACCTTGGGAGTCAGGGTGGTGTTGATCGGGGCGGCGTAAGCCTGGAATGCCAGGGGCAAGACGACACTGGCGAGCAGCAGTGGACGCAACGATTTGATCATATGGAATGGAACCCTGCAGTCGAGGGGAAAAAAGGCGAGGGGTACCAACGAAAATCCCTCAGTGGTCATGAAAGTGTCGGCATTATGCCCCAAGGTATAGCGGCTTGTGCCGTGCCACGGCTCGCGGTGGCGGTATTTTTTTTGCCAATGGCCGACCGACGTTCTCATAGAGTCAGGCAATCACCTGGCTAAACTGGTAAAGTGCCGCCCGTTATTACTGATGAGGATTGTTCCATGGCCACTAACCGTTCCCGCCGTCTGCGCAAAAAGCTCTGCGTAGATGAATTCCAGGAGCTGGGTTTTGAGCTGAACCTGGATTTCAAAGAAGATCTGTCCGACGAAGCCATCGACGCTTTCCTCGACGCATTCCTCAAAGAAGCGATGGAAGCCAACGGCCTGGGCTATGTGGGCGGTGACGACTTCGGCCTGGTTTGCCTGAGCAAGCGTGGTTCCGTCAGCGAAGAGCAACGTGCCACCGTTGAAGCCTGGCTCAAGGCGCGCACCGAGTTGACCAACGTTGAAGTCAGCCCGCTGCTGGATGTGTGGTACCCGGACAACGCGATCAACCCGACCGTGTGATGTCATGCACGGACGACCCGGCCGGGTCGTCCGTGCGTTGTTGCCCGAGGGCAACCTTTCCTTTTTTCCCTATCGATCGTTGCTCCGGCCTCGGGCTTGTCCCGGGTTTTGGCGTGGGCGCCATTCGCCGGCTCCAGGCTTCAGGCGTTGCGCCAGTTGAGGATCAACAGGGTCAGCACCCCGGCGACGATGCCCCAGAACGCCGAGCCCACCGAGAACAGCGTCAATCCGGACGCGGTCACCATAAAGGTGATCAGCGCTGCTTCGCGCTCCTTGGTTTCGCTCATGGCGACGGTCAGGCCGTTGATGATCGAGCCGAACAGCGCCAGCGCGGCGATAGACAGCACCAGCTCCTTGGGCAGGGCGGCGAACAGCGCGGCCAGGGTGGCGCCGAAGGTCCCGGCGATGCCGTAGAAGATCCCGCACCAGACCGCCGCGGTGTAGCGCTTGCCATGGTCTTCATGGGCATGGGGCCCGGTGCAGATCGCCGCGCTGATGGCCGCGAGGTTGATGCCGTGGGAGCCGAAGGGCGCCATCAGCAACGAACCCAGGCCGGTGGCGGTGATCAGCGGCGAGGCTGGTACGTTGTAGCCGTCGGCCCGCAGCACGGCGACCCCGGGCATGTTCTGCGAGGTCATGGCGACCACGAACAGCGGGATGCCGATGCTGATGGTGGCCGCCAGGGAGAAGTGCGGGGTGGTCCAGACCGGGGTCGCCACTTCCAGCTTGAAGCCGCTGAAATCCAGCAGTCCCATCATCCCGGAGAGCGCCGTGCCGATCAGCAGGGCTGCCAGCACCGCATAGCGCGGTGACAGGCGCTTGACCACCAGGTAGGTGAAGAACATGCCCAGCACCAGGGCGGTGCGATGCTGGGCGGCGACGAAGATCTCGCTGCCGATCTTGAACA
The DNA here is from genome assembly GCF_014230245.1 of Pseudomonas sp. MSSRFD41. Taxonomy (NCBI): domain Bacteria; kingdom Pseudomonadati; phylum Pseudomonadota; class Gammaproteobacteria; order Pseudomonadales; family Pseudomonadaceae; genus Pseudomonas; species Pseudomonas sp. MSSRFD41. Next base: position 118,164 of record NZ_JACKZK010000010.1, read on the forward strand.
GGATCCCGGCCAGCAGGGCTGCCGCCAGGGATGCCGGGATCTTTTTCACCAGGCGTTCGAAGCTGCCGGTGAGCCCGCAGATGATGACCAGCACCGCGCAGGTGATATAGGCGCCAATGGCTTCGCCGTAGGTCACGCCTCCCAGGCTGGTGATCAGCAGCGCGGCGCCGGGGGTCGACCAGGCGATGGTGACAGGGGTGCGGTAGCGCAGGGACAGGCCGATGCTGCATATCGCCATGCCGATGGACAGGGCCCAGATCCACGAGGAGATCTGGCCGCTGCTCAAGCCAGCGGCTTGTCCGGCCTGGAACATCAGCACCAGGGAGCTGGTGTAGCCGGTCATCATGGCGATGAAGCCGGCGACTATGGCTGAAGGCGAAGTGTCGGCCAGGGGGCGCAGTTGCGCGGGGGTGGCATCGGACATCATGGAGTTCCTTGTTCTTGAAAGACGCGATGGACCGGTCTTCCTCCAGGGCGCGAGCCGCGAAGGAGGGCACTGCGATGCCGAAGGTCCAAGGGCCCAAGCCTAAACGTAAACCGTGCTTGCCGTTGTCATACAGCCGCGCCTGCAAACAGCCGTACAGTCCGGGTGCGCCAACGGGGGGCAAGCACACTTTTTACTGTTGCGTCCCAAGGGTTGTGTACAATGTGCACCTGTTTTAACGCGATACTTGCCAGCGCCCCACCGTGGCGTATTAAAGTCACGCTGACACCGCTGCAGTCCTCCCGACCCGAGTGCCCATGAACGAACAGTTGCAACCCCTGAAGAAACAACCGCGAGCAGGCAAGGCCGGACGCAGCGGAACCCAGGACGATATCGTCTACGCGCATATCTTCGAGGCCATTCTCGAACAGCGCCTGGCGCCCGGTACCAAGTTGAGCGAAGAGGCGCTGGGGGAGATTTTCGGGGTCAGCCGCACCATCATCCGCCGCGCGCTCTCGCGCCTGGCCCACGAAGGCGTGGTGCTGCTGCGTCCCAACCGTGGTGCAGTGGTGGCCAGCCCGAGTGTCGAGGAGGCGCGCCAGGTGTTCCTCGCCCGGCGCCTGGTGGAGCGGGCCATCACCGAGCTGGCGGTGCAGCACGCCACCACCGAGCAGTTGCTGGAGCTGCGGCAGATGGTCAACGAGGAGCGCGACAGCTTCTCCCGTGGCGATCGCGGAGCCGGCATCCGTCTTTCCGGGGAGTTCCACCTGAAGCTGGCGGAGGCGGCGAAAAATGCCCCGCTGATCAGCTTCCAGCGCAGCCTGGTATCCCAGACCTCGCTGATCATCGCCCAATATGAAAGCGGCAACCGTTCCCATTGCTCCTACGACGAGCACACCCAGCTGATCGATGCCATCGAGGCGCGGGATGCCGAGCTGGCGGTGAACCTGATGATGCACCACATGGACCACATCGACAGCAAGCTCAATCTCGACGAGGAAAGTGCCTCGGACGACCTGCACGCGGTGTTCTCGCACCTGCTGCAGACGAAAAAACCGGGCCGCTCCAGCGCCAAGCTGTAGGGCCTCGTCGTGCACGACCGATCCCCCGCTCCATGTTCCATGGGGCGGGGGATTTTCGTTTGGTGCCCCGGGGCGCCGGGCGGCCGAATGATTGTTGTGGGTTTTTATTTTAATTGTATACAGTTCTGCCTTCAGCGCTCTCGGCCAGTCCGCGGCGGCTTTTCATCGTGCCCAAGGAGTCCAAGGCATGAGCGGCAGAACCCTGCGTATCCATTCTTGCGCGATCCATTATTTCGACATGGTCCGCCGTTGCCGCTCGATCCGCGAGGCGGCCCGGTGCTTGAACGTTGCGTCTTCGGCAGTGAACCGGCAGATCCTCAAGATCGAGGACGAGATCGGCGCATCGCTGTTCGAGCGCTTGCCCGGCGGCCTGCGCCTGACCCTGGCCGGCGAGGCGTTCAGCCGGCATGTCAGCCTGGTATTGCAGGACCTGGAGCGAGTGCGCCTGGAATTCGATGCGCTGCGTGGACTGCAGAGCGGGCACGTGGAGATCGCCACGGTGGAGGGCGCCACCGTCGACCTGCTGCCGGCGGTACTCAAGCGCATGCGCGACCTCTATCCCCAGGTGACCATCGGCGTGACGGTACAGGGCTCACAGGCGATCCCCCTGGCGTTGATCAATAACCGCGCCGACCTGGGCCTGGCGTTCGCCTTGTCCAGGGCGCCGGATATTCGTCAACTGAGCGTCGGTCACTTTCGCCTGGGAGCGCTGGTCAGCCCCGGGCATCCCCTGGCCGATCGGGGCAGCGTGAATTTCGCCACCTGTGCCGAGCATGGCTTGATCCTGGCCAAGAGCGAGCTCTCGATCCATCACTTGCTGATGCCCCTGCACAAGCGCCTCGGCCTGCTGGACAAGCCACCCCTGCAGAGCAATTCCATGGAACTGGCGCGACAGATGGTCCGCCACGGCCTGGGCGTGGCCTTCCAGACCCGGATCGGAGTCGAGGCGGACCTGGCCCAGGGCGCGCTGGTGCACATCCCCTTGAGCGACCAGGGCGGCATCTACAGCGACCTGGGGCTCTATGCCCGAAGCGGTCGCGACCTGCCTGGCGCGGTGGAGGCACTGGCGCACCTGCTGGATGAAGAGATCGGTATTCGCCAGCGCGCCGAGTGCGCTGGCCGCCAGCCAGTGCTCAATGTCGATCAGCTAAGGAAATCGTAGGAGCGAGGCTTGCTCGCGATGGACTGCAGAGCGCCGCGTTTATCCAGCCAGCAAGCGCTAACGTTGACAACCCTCGCGAGCAATCGAGCGTCGACCGGCTGCTCCTGCAGGGGATCACCTCGCTTAACTGACCGGCATCAGGCCAGCGCTGCCGTTTTGGCAGCATGCCGGGCGATATTCTGTGCTTTGGCCCCTGCGGCGCTTGTGTCGATACTGCGCCGGTCGGCAGCCAGCGAAGCTGCCATCAGCCACAGGACATAATAAAAATGAAAAAGGCACTACAAGGCGCGACCCTGCTGATGACCTTGATCGGAGCGGGGCAAGCGACCGCCCTGGAATGGATGAGCAACAGCGTGGGCTTTCGCTATGGCAAGGCATTCACCAATCCCAACAACCCGCACTCCATCAGCAAGCGCATCTACAGCTTCACCCACGCCAGCGGCTACCAGTACGGCAGCAACTACCTGCACCTGGACGTGCTGCTCTCCGACAACGACGACCCGCGCAAGGGCACCAACAAGGGCAGCAGCGAAGTGTATGGCGTCTATCGTCACCAGCTCTTCGCCTCACGGGTGCTGGATACGCCCCTGGGCACAGGCCTGGTCAAGGATTACGCCCTGACCCTGGGTTTCGACGCCAGCCGCAACAACAACCTGGGTTCGGCGAAGAAACGCGCCCTGGTGTTCGGCCCGACCCTGAAGTTCAACACCGTCGGCGTGCTCGACCTGAGCCTGCTGTACTACAAGGAAAACAACCATTCCGGCATCCCCGGGGCCAAGGACCCCGACCACACCTTCGACGATACCTACCTGCTCAACCTGGCCTGGATGCGGCCATTCGAGCTGGGCAGCCATGCCGCCAAGTTCCAGGGCTTCGTCAACTACATCGGGGAGAAGGGCCATGACTACAACGACCGTGACACGGCCCCGGAAACCCTGATGCGCACCTCGTTGATGTTCGCCGTGCTGCCGGGCAAGAACGTCAAGCCCAACCTCTACCTCGGGGTCGGCTACGAGTACTGGCACAACAAGTTCGGCGTGGATGGCGGCCGTGGCACCCGCACCTCGGCGCCCACCCTGAACCTGGAAGTGACCTTCTAGCCCGAGTAATCGCCCCGGTGCCGGGCCTTCCCCTGGGCCCGGCCACCACCGCCGATCAAGATCTCAACGCCGTTTCACTCGTTCTCTTCCGGATCGGGCTTGAGGCCGGCCAGCAGCGCCTCGAAGCTGGGGGCGAGAATCTCCGGTTCGTTACCGTCGTCGTGTCGCCACAGGCGCACCTCGGGGCCCCGGCTCGGGTCGATGATGAGCTGGTCGCCGCTGCCGTCCCCGGCGATGGCGATCACCTTCCTGCCCAGTTCCTCGCAAGGCCACTCGGAGGCCACGGCGATGCTGTAGCTGTCGTCCGGATCGCTTTCCAGGGCCAGGTAGTGGAAGGCCTCGATGGCGAAGGCGGCCTCGTCGTTCTCGAAGTAGTTCAGCGTGGGCGCGCCGCCATTGACCGTGCGCAGGAACTGCAGGTAGTCCGCGGGCAGGGTGACGCCCTGCCTGGCCTGGAATTCGACGATCTCATCCAGGCTCGGGATGGGCCGTTCGATGACGCAGTTCTGGTAGTAGATGCCCAGTTCAGCTAGCTCTCTCATATGCTTTCTTCCGGTTCGGGGGCGGCCTGCGGCGATGTCCCTTGTTGCTCCATGGGGCCCGGGGCAGAGCAGCAGGGCCCGGGCGAAGGGGCAGATGATACGCAGTACGGGCCCATCCGCGTGAGCGCTTTGCCGATGGTCGGCGCGAGCGTGCGCAGCAGGTTGCGACTCCATGAAAAATCCCCCGGTCGAGCGGTATCGAGCGGGGGATCCTTGGCGCCGGGGGCCGATCAGCGCTGGTGTACTTGCTGGCCGGCGGCGTAGGTCTGCAGCACGGTGCGGTCGTCGCCCAGGGTCATCAGCACGAACAGGGTCTCGGCGATGCTCTTGGCCTGTTGCAGGCGGTACTCCAGCAGCGGCGTGGCCTTGTAGTCCAGGACCAGGAAGTCGGCGTCGGTGCCGGGGTGCAGGGTGCCGATCCGTTCTTCCAGGCGCAGGGCCCGGGCGCCGCCGAGGGTGGCCAGGTACAGGGATTTGAACGGGCTCAGGCGCGCACCCTGCAACTGCATGACCTTGTAGGCCTCATTGAGGGTGTTGAGCAGCGAGAAACTGGTGCCGGCGCCGATATCGGTGCCCAGGCCGACATTGAGCTTGTGCTTCTCGGCCATCGGCAGGTTGAACAGGCCGCTGCCGAGGAAGAAGTTCGAGGTCGGGCAGAAGGCCACCGCCGAGCCGGTCTGCGCCAGGCGCGCGCACTCGTCGTCGCACAGGTGCACCCCATGGGCGAACACCGAGCGTTCGCCCAGCAACTGGTAGTGGTCGTAGACGTCCAGATAGCCCTTGCGCTCGGGGAACAACTCCTTGACCCACTCGATCTCCTGCAGGTTCTCGCTGATGTGGGTCTGCAGGTAGAGATCGGGATATTCCTTGAGCAACTGGCCGGCCAGGGTCAACTGCTGCGGGGTGCTGGTGGGGGCGAAGCGCGGGGTCACTGCGTAGTGCAGGCGACCCTTGCCATGCCAGCGCTCGATCAATGCCTTGCTGTCCTGGTAGCCGGATTCGGCGGTGTCGACCAGGTAGTCCGGGGCGTTGCGGTCCATCATCACCTTGCCGGCGATCATCCGCAGGTCGAGCTTCTGCGCGGCGCTGAAGAAGGCGTCCACCGACTGCGGGTGCACGCTGCCGAACACCAGGGCGGTGGTGGTGCCGTTGCGCAGCAGTTCCTTGATGAACACCTCGGCCACTTCGTCGGCATGGGCCCGGTCGGCGAACTGGCTTTCGCAGGGGAAGGTGTAGGTGTTGAGCCAGTCCAGCAGTTGCTCACCGTAGGCACCGACCATGCCGGTCTGCGGCAGGTGGATATGGGTGTCGATGAAGCCCGGGGTGATCAGCGCGTCCGGGTAATGCTTCACCGGTACCTCGGCGGGTAGGCTCGCGAGCAGTTCGCTGGCATGGCCGAGGGCGCTGATCCGGCCGTTCTCCACCACCAGCAGGCCGTCCTCGAAGTACTCGTAGGAGGCTTCGATTCCGACCTCCGCCGGGTCGGCGATGCTGTGCAGGATGGCGGCACGGTAGGCTTTGCGAGTCTGGGACATGGTCATTCTCAAGTGTGTGGCTGTTTCAGTTCGAGGCCCGGCTGCGGCGCGAGGCCGGCAGCAACTTGGCAATGGGTTCGGCGGTGACGCTGGGCTGGCCGAAATGGGCGTTGTAGGTGGCGATGATTTCACCAGCGATGGAGATGGCGATTTCCACGGGCAGCTTGCCCTTGACCTCGTCCAGCCCCATGGGGCAACGCATGCGTTGCAGGGTGGCGGCGTCGAAGCCGCGACCGCGCAGGCGATGCTCGAACTTCACCCGCTTGGTCCTGGAGCCGATCAGGCCGAAATAGGTGAAATCGTTGCGCTTGAGCAGGGCGGCGGTCAACTCCAGGTCCAACTGGTGATTATGGGTCATGACGATGCAATAGCTGCCGGGGGGCAGGTCATCGATCTCGTCCACCGGCTCCTCGCTGACGATCTTGCGCACCCCCTGGGGAATCTGTTCGGGGAACTCCTGCTCGCGCGAGTCGATCCAGCGCACCCGGCAGGGCAGCGCGGCGAGCAAGGGTACCAGGGCGCGGCCGACATGGCCGGCACCGAACACGGCAATGTGCGCCTGCACCTGGCCCATGGGCTCGAACAGCAGCACCGTGGCCCCACCGCAGCACTGGCCGAGGCTGGCGCCGAGGCTGAAGCGCTCCAAATGCGTACCCTGTTGGCCGCTGGCGAGCATCTGCCGGGCGATCTGCATGGCCTTGTATTCCAGGTGGCCGCCGCCGATGGTGTCGAAGGCCCGGCTGGCGCTGACCACCATCTTCGAACCGGCGTTGCGCGGGGTCGAGCCCAGCTCTTCGATGATGGTCACCAGCACGCAGGGTTCACCCTGGTTCTGCAGGTCGGCGAGGGCGTTGATCCAGTCGTACATGTTCACCTCGACATCGCTGTTGTCTGTTCCGGCCTCATCGCGGTCTAGAGCGGAGCCAGTTCGGATTCGCTCTCGACGGCCTTCGCCACTTGCAACTGGCGCATCTGCTCACAGCCCCAGAGCACCCGCTCCGGGGTCGCCGGGGCGTCGATCCGTGGCTGGTGCCGGTAGTCGCCGAGGCTGGCCACGGCGTCCTTGATGGCGCACCAGGCGGCGATGCCGAGCATGAATGGTGGTTCGCCCACCGCCTTGGAGTGGAACACCGTGTCTTCCGGGTTCTTGCGGTTCTCCACCAGCTTGACCCGCAGGTCCGCCGGCATGTCCGCCACTGCCGGGATCTTGTAGCTGGCCGGGCCGCAGGTCTCAAGCTTGCCCTTGGCGTTCCATACCAATTCCTCGGTGGTCAGCCAGCCCATGCCCTGGATGAAGCCGCCTTCCACCTGGCCGATGTCGATGGCCGGGTTCAGCGACGCGCCGACGTCATGCAGGATATCGGTGCGCAGCATCTTGTATTCGCCGGTCAGGGTATCGACGAGCACCTCGGCGCAGGCCGCGCCGAAGGCGAAGTAGTAGAACGGCCGGCCGCGGGCCTGGGCGCGGTCGTAGTAGATCTTCGGCGTCTTGTAGAAGCCGGTGCTGGACAGCGACACCTGGGCGAAATACGCCTGCTGGATCAGTTCCTCGAAGGTCAGGATCAGCTCGCGAACCCGCACGTGGCCGTTGTGGAACTCTACATCTTCCTCGCTGACCTGGTACTTGCGCGCGGCGAACTCCACCAGCCGGTCCTTGATGGTCTGCGCCGCGTTCTGCGCCGCCTTGCCGTTGAGGTCGGCGCCACTGGAGGCCGCGGTCGGCGAGGTGTTGGGCACCTTGTCGGTATTGGTGGCGGTGATTTGCACCCGGCCGATATCGACCTGGAACACCTCGGCCACCACCTGGGCCACCTTGGTGTTCAGGCCCTGGCCCATCTCGGTGCCGCCATGGTTGAGGTGGATGCTGCCGTCGGTGTAGACGTGGACCAGCGCGCCGGCCTGGTTGAGGAAGCTGGCGGTGAAGGAGATGCCGAATTTCACCGGGGTCAGGGCCAGGCCTTTCTTCAGCACCGGGCTGTTGGCGTTGTACAGCCGGATGGCTTCGCGGCGCTCGGCATACTGGCTGCTGGCCTCCAGTTCGGCGGTCATTTCCTCGAGCATGTTGTGCTCGACGGTCTGGTAGTAGTGGGTGACGTTGCGCTCGGTCTTGCCGTAGTAATTGGCCTTGCGCACCGCCAGCGGGTCCAGGTGCAGGTAGCGGGCGATGGCGTCCATCACTTCCTCGATGGCGACCATGCCTTGGGGGCCGCCGAAACCGCGATAGGCGGTGTTGGAGGCGGTGTTGGTCTTGCAGCGGTGGCCGTTGACCGTGGCGTCGCCCAGGTAGTAGGCATTGTCGGCGTGGAACATTGCCCGGTCGACGATGGACGCCGACAGGTCCGGCGAGCAGCCGCAGTTGCCCGCCAGTTCCAGCTGGATGCCGTGCAGCCGGCCACTGTCGTCGAAGCCCACGTCGTATTCGATGTAGAAGGGGTGGCGCTTGCCGGTCATCAGCATGTCCTCGACCCGGGGCAGGCGCATCTTGGTCGGCTGGCCGGTGAGGCGCGCGATCACCGCGCACAGGCAGGCGGGGCTGGCCGCCTGGGTTTCCTTGCCGCCGAAGCCGCCCCCCATGCGACGCATGTCCACCACGATCTTGTTCATCGAGACGTCCAGCACCTCGGCCACCAGCTTCTGCACTTCGGTGGGATTCTGGGTCGAGCAATAGACGATCATGCCGCCGTCCTCGGTGGGCATCACCGAGGAGATCTGGGTCTCCAGGTAGAAATGCTCCTGGCCACCGATGTGCAGGGTGCCCTGGATGCGGTGGCTGGCGCTGGCCAGGGCGCTGGCCGAGTCGCCGCGCTGATGGGTGTGGCTGTCGAGCACGAAGTGGCGCTTGCGCAGGGCCTCGACCACGTCCAGCACCGGCTCCAGGTCCTCGTACTCGATGATCGCGGCCATGGCGGCCTGGCGTGCGGTATCCAGGTCGCGGGCGGCCACCGCCAGCACCGGCTGGCCGACGTATTGCACGGTGTCGATGGCCAGCAACGGGTCGCCGGGCAACAGCGGGCCAATGTCCTTGAGGCCGGGAATGTCCTCGTGGGTGATGACGATGCGCACCCCTTCGAAGGCATGGCAGGGCGCCGTATCGATGCTGATGATCCGGGCGTGGGCGCGGTCCGAGAGCCGAGCATAGACATGCAGCTGGTTGGGGAATTCCAGGCGGTCGTCGATGTACACCGCTTCGCCGGACACGTGTTTTTCGGCGCTGTCATGCTTGACGCTGCGACCGACGCCGGTGGTCAGGTCCTGGCGAAACAGGGCCGAGAGTTCGTCCTGGGTCTTTTCGACCTTGTGCTGGTTAGACATGAGCGGTCACCCGGGTCTGGATGTGCGGTGTGTGCAGTTCGATGAAGTACTTGCGCAGCAGGTTCTGCGCGCTCAGCAGGCGGTACTCCTTGCTCGCGCGAAAATCCGAGAGCGGCGTGAAGTCCTGGGCCAGGGCCGCGCAGGCCTGCTCGATGCTCGCCTGGGTCCAGTCGGCGCCGGTCAGGATCGCCTCGCAGTGCCTGGCGCGCTTGGGAGTGGCGGCCATGCCGCCGAAGGCGATGCGCGCCTCCTCGATCACGCCGTCGACTATCCGCAGGTTGAAGGCCGCGCAGACGGCGGAGATATCGTCGTCCAGGCGCTTGGACACCTTGTAGGCGCGGAACTGCCGCTCGGCGCTGGCGCGGGGCACGATGATCTTCTCGATGAACTCGCTGTCCTGGCGGGCGGTGACGCGGTAATCGATGAAGTAATCCTCCAGGGCCAGGGTCCGGCGCACCTGGCCCTTGCACAGCACGATCTGCGCGCCCAGGGCGATCAGCAGCGGCGGCGAGTCGCCGATGGGCGAGGCGTTGCCGATATTGCCGCCCAGGGTGCCCTGGTTGCGGATCTGCAGCGAGGCGAAGCGTTGCAGCAGTTCGCCGAAGTCCGGGTACTCGCCGCGCAGGGCGTCGTAGCAATCGGTGAGGGTGGTGGCCGCGCCGATCTCCAGGCGGTCGTCGAAGCATTCGATGCGCTTGAGCTCGGCGATATTGCCGACGTAGATCATCACCGGCAGGGTACGGTGGAACTGCGTCACCTCCAGCGCCAGGTCGGTGCCGCCGGCCAGCAGGCGGGCCTGGGGATAGGCGTCGTAGAGGTCGGCCAGGTCGGCGACGGTCAGGGGCACCAGGCAGCGCTTGTCACCGCTGTTGAGCTCGGCCGTGTCTTGCGGGGCGATGGCCTTGAGGCGGGCGATGGTCTCGGCCTGGCGGGCATCGAACTGGTCGCCGCGCTCATCAGCGCAGGCCTGTTCGGCGGCGGCGAGGATCGGCCGGTAGCCGGTGCAGCGGCAAAGGTTGCCGGCCAGGGCTTCGTGGGCCTTGTGGCTGTCGGGCCGGCTGCTGTTCTTCTGCAGGGCGAACAGCGACATGACGAAGCCCGGCGTGCAGAAGCCGCACTGCGAGCCGTGGCAGTCGACCATGGCCTGCTGCACGCTATGCAACTGGCCCTGGTGCTTGAGGCCTTCGATGCTGATCAGTTGCTTGCCGTGCAGGGAGGATACGAAGGTCAGGCACGAGTTGAGGCTGCGGTAGCGGATCGATTCGTCGCCCCGGGCATCGACTTGCAGCTCGCCGACCACCACGGTGCAGGCCCCGCAGTCACCACTGGCACAGCCTTCCTTGGTGCCGGGCTTGCCCAGGTGTTCGCGCAGGTAGTCGAGCACGGTCAGGTTCGGGTCCAGGGTGCGCTCGCTGCGGAGCTCCTGGTTGAATAGAAACTGGATCACGGAAGGCCTCGCAAACTCATTATTGTTGTTAAGCGACGTGGGCCGAATTTAGTCATGTCTGACTTTTCGGTCAATAATTTTCTGACTTGTAGGTCAGGAAATTTATTCACCCAACAATTCAAGTATGACCAAGATCCTCATGGCCGCAGGCGCGGGGCCGGGCAGCAGTCGACAAGCAGCGGCGCAGACCCGACCGATAGCCGTCCGTCTGCGGGTTTCATGGCAAATTCCGCTGCCCTGGCACTCCGCGCCGGGGTATCAATTGCGCTACACTTCGCCGCTTGTGCCGATTAAAGATTCTGAAGGAAAACCATGACGTTCAAGGCGCCGGACAGTCTCGCCGAGCAAATTGCTCACCACCTCGCCGAACGTATCATTCGCGGGGATCTCAAGCCTGGGGAGCGCATTCAGGAACAGAAGGTCACCCTGGCCCTCAATGTCAGTCGCGGCTCGGTCCGCGAAGCCTTGCTGATCCTGGAGCGCCGCCACCTGATCGCCATCCTGCCGCGCCGCGGCGCCCATGTGACCGAGCTCACCGAGCACAAGGTCCGCAGCCTCTGCACCCTGATGAGCGAGATGTACATCCTGCTCGGCAACTCGGTGGCCAGCGGCTGGCAGCAGCAAAGCGACATGGCGCCGTTCCTGCAGATCCAGCAACGCCTGGAAAGTGCCTACCAGAGCCAGGACATCCGCGCCTTCGTCGAAGACAGCTTCAGCGTGATGCGCGCCGCCTATCCCTTCGCCAACAACCCGTACCTGCAGGAGACCGTCGAGAACCTGCAGCCGGCCATGAGCCGCGCCTATTACCTGGCGCTGGACCAGCGCAAGGCGTCCATGAGCGAGTACCTGGAGTTGTTCGAGCAGCTGCTGGCTGCCGTGCTGGCCCGTGACCTGGCGCAGATCCGCCGGGTGCTGACGGCCTACGGCCAGCGCAGCAGCGACCTGGTGGTGTCTGCCCTGGCGGATGCGTAAACGTGCGACTCAAGTGCATCAAGCTGGCGGGGTTCAAATCCTTCGTCGATCCGACCACGGTCAACTTCCCCAGTAACATGGCGGCGGTGGTCGGGCCCAATGGCTGCGGCAAGTCGAACATCATCGATGCCGTACGCTGGGTGATGGGCGAAAGCTCGGCGAAGAACCTGCGCGGCGAATCGATGACCGACGTCATCTTCAATGGTTCCACCAGCCGCAAGCCGGTGAGCCAGGCGAGCATCGAGCTGGTATTCGACAACTCCGATGGCACCCTGGTGGGTGAGTACGCGGCCTATGCGGAGATCTCCATTCGCCGCAAGGTGACCCGCGACAGCCAGAACAGCTACTACCTGAACGGCGCCAAGTGCCGTCGCCGCGACATCACCGACATCTTCCTCGGCACCGGCCTCGGGCCACGCAGCTACTCGATCATCGAGCAGGGCATGATCTCCAAGTTGATCGAAGCCAAGCCCGAGGACCTGCGCAACTTCATCGAGGAAGCCGCGGGCATTTCCAAGTACAAGGAGCGCCGGCGCGAGACGGAAAACCGCATCCGCCGGACCCATGAGAACCTGGCGCGCCTGACCGACCTGCGCGAGGAGCTGGAGCGCCAGCTCGAGCGCCTGCATCGCCAGGCCCAGGCCGCTGAGAAATACCAGGAATACAAGGCCGAGGAGCGTCAGCTCAAGGCGCAACTGTCGGCCTTGCGCTGGCAGGCGCTGAACGAGCAGGTGGGGCAGCGCGAGTCGGTGATCGGCAGCCAGGAGGTCAGCTTCGAGGCCCTGGTGGCCGAGCAGCGCAACGCCGATGCCGCCATCGAGCGCCTGCGCGACGGCCACCATGAGCTGTCCGAACGCTTCAACCAGGTGCAGGGACGCTTCTACTCGGTAGGTGGCGACATCGCCCGGGTCGAGCAGAGCATCCAGCACGGCCAGCAGCGCTTGCGCCAGTTGCAGGACGACCTCAAGGAAGCCGAGCGCGCGCGACTGGAGACCGAGTCGCACCTGGGCCACGACCGCACCTTGCTGGCGACCCTGGGCGAAGAGCTGGCGCTGCTCGAGCCCGAGCAGGCACTCACCAGCGCCGCTGCCGAGGAAGCCGCGGCGGCCCTGGAAGAGTCCGAGGCCACCATGCATGGTTGGCAGGAACAGTGGGACGCGTTCAACCTCAGGTCCGCCGAGCCAAGGCGCCAGGCGGAAGTGCAGCAGTCGCGCATCCAGCAGTTGGAGGCCAGCCTGGAACGCCTGGCCGAGCGCCAGCGCCGCCTGGGCGAAGAGCGCGAGCAACTGGCTGCCGATCCGGAAGACGCGGCCATGCTCGAGCTCCATGAACAACTGGCCGCCAGCGAGGCCACCCTCGAAGACCTGCAAGCCAGCGAGGAGTCCCAGGTCGAGCGCCTGGAACAGCTGCGCCAGCAGTTGCAGCAGGCGACCCAGGCCCAGCAGCAAGCCCAGGGCGAGTTGCAGCGGCTCAATGGTCGCCTGGCGTCCCTGGAGGCGCTGCAGCAAGCGGCCCTGGACCCGGATACCGGCACCGCCCAATGGCTGCGTGAGCAGCAACTGGCCGAGCGTCCACGCCTGGCCGATGACCTGCAGGTGGAGGCCGGCTGGGAGCTGGCGGTGGAAACCGTGCTGGGTGCCGATCTGCAGGCAGTGCTGGTGGAGGATTTCACCGGTATCGACCTGGCTGGGTTCGAGCAGGGCGACCTGCGCTTGTTGAGCCTGCCGGGAGAGGCTTCGTCCTTGCCCGGCAGCTTGCTGGACAAGGTGCAGTCCCAGGTCGACCTGGCGCCCTGGTTGGGCCAGGTCAGGCCGGTGGACAGCCTCGAGCAGGCCTTGGCCTTGCGTGGCCAGCTGGCGGCGGGGCAGAGCCTGATCAGCCGCGACGGTTATTGGGTCGGCCGGCATTTCCTGCGGGTGCGTCGCGCCAGCGACGCGCAGAGCGGGGTGTTGGCCCGGGGCCAGGAAATCCAGCAACTGATACTCGAGCGCGACGAGCGTGAAGCCAGTGTCGAGGACCTGGAAAGCCAGTTGCTCAACCTGCGGGCCCAGCAGCGCCAGCAGGAAAACGGGCGTGAGCATCTGCGCCGGCTATTGCAGGACGAGGCTCGCCAGCAGGGTGAGTTGAAAGCCCTGTTGTCCGCTGGCAAGGCCAAGGCCGAGCAGTTGCATCTGCGCCGTAGCCGCCTCGACGAGGAACTGGTCGAGCTGGCTGAGCAGCGCGAACTGGAGCATGAGCAGATCGGCGAGGCGCGCCTGCAACTGCAGGATGCGCTGGACGGCATGGCCTTGGACACCGAGCAGCGCGAGTCGCTGCTGGCCCAGCGCGACAGCTTGCGCGAGCGTCTCGACCGGGTGCGCCAGGAGGCACGCCAGCACAAGGACCACGCCCATCAGTTGGCGGTGCGCATGGGCTCGCTCAAGGCCCAGCACGATTCCACGCGCCAGGCCCTGGAGCGCCTGGAGATGCAGTCCGAGCGCCTGACCGAGAAGCGCGAACAGTTGAGCCTCAACCTGGAGGAAGGCGAGGCGCCCCTGGAAGAGTTGCGCCTCAAGCTCGAAGAGTTGCTGGAGCGGCGCATGAGCGTGGATGTCGAGCTCAAGGCCGCGCAGATCGCCATGGAGGATGCCGACCGTGAATTGCGTGAAGCCGAGAAGCGTCGCAGCCAGGCCGAGCAGCAGTCGCAGTTGATCCGCGGGCAGCTCGAGCAGCAACGGATGGAATGGCAGGCGCTGAGCGTGCGGCGCAAGGCGCTGCAGGAGCAGTTGCTGGCCGATGGCTACGACCTGGACGGGGTGCTGGCGACCCTGGCGGCGGATGCCAGCGAGCCTGCCGCGGAAGAGGAACTGGAGCGGATTGCGGCGCGGATCCAGCGCCTGGGGGCGATCAACCTCGCGGCGATCGACGAATACCGCCAGCAATCCGAGCGCAAGCGCTACCTGGATGCCCAGGATGCCGACCTGGTACAGGCCCTGGAAACCCTGGAGAACGTGATCCGCAAGATCGACAAGGAAACCCGGAACCGGTTCAAGGACACTTTCGACCAGATCAATGGTGGCCTGCAGGCATTGTTTCCAAAAGTTTTCGGTGGCGGCAGCGCTTATTTGGAACTGACGGGCGAAGATCTACTCGATACAGGGGTGACGATCATGGCGCGCCCTCCGGGTAAGAAGAACAGCACTATTCATTTGCTCTCCGGTGGAGAAAAGGCACTGACCGCCCTGGCCCTGGTATTCGCCATCTTCAAGTTGAATCCGGCACCTTTCTGCATGCTCGACGAAGTTGACGCACCGCTGGATGACGCTAACGTTGGACGCTATGCAAAGCTGGTCAAGGAGATGTCGCAAACGGTGCAGTTCATCTATATCACCCACAACAAGATCGCCATGGAAATGGCCGATCAATTGATGGGGGTGACGATGCACGAGCCCGGTTGTTCGCGCCTGGTAGCCGTGGATGTCGAAGAGGCCATGGCGATGGTGGACGCTTGAGCCGGCAGGGTTGAGGGGGCTGTGGGGGGCAGCGCAGGTGGTTTTTCACCATTGTCGGGCTAGCCAGGCGACATATTGGCCATAAGCGGCGCGACAGACGGTGTAAAGTTGCCTTTGGTCGTGCTAGTTTAATGTCAATTTTTTCTACGCGTGAGCAAAAGGCCATTCAGAACATAGAGTTGGCGCCACGTTTTAAAGCGGTTTGCAGATTGTAAGCCCCTTATTTTTCAGCATTTTTCATAGAGGCACGGGATTACATGGAAATCGGTCTGCGCGAGTGGCTGATCGTCATCGGCATTATTGTCATCGCCGGTATTCTTTTTGATGGCTGGCGGCGTATGCGCGGCGGCAAGGGCAAGTTGAAGTTCCGTCTTGATCGAAGTCTTTCCAACTTGCCGGACGATGATGGCAATGCCGAATTGCTGGGTCCGTCCCGGGTGCTGGACAACCACAAGGAACCGCAACTGGATGAGCATGACTTGCCTTCGGTGAGCATGCCGGCCCGCGAGCCCCGGGAAAGTTCTTCGTCCAAGCGTGGCAAGCGTGGCAGCGAGCCGCAGCAGGGTGACCTGAACCTGGACCTGGATCTGGACAGCGGCCCGGGCTTCAGCAGCCGTGACGATGATTTCCCGGCCGATGAAGGCAAGGCTGCCAGCCTCGGCGACAAGGAGCAGCCCCAGGCCGAGGAAGTGCTGGTGATCAGCGTGATCTGCCGCGATGCAGCGGGCTTCAAGGGCCCGGCGCTGTTGCAGAACATCCTCGAGAGCGGCCTGCGTTTTGGCGAGATGGATATTTTCCACCGCCACGAAAGCATGGCTGGCAACGGCGAGGTGCTGTTCTCCATGGCCAACGCGGTCAAGCCCGGGGTGTTCGACCTGGACGATATCGACCACTTCAGCACTCCGGCCGTGAGCTTCTTCCTGGGCCTGCCGGGCCCACGTCATCCGAAACAGGCTTTCGACGTGATGGTGGCCGCGGCGCGCAAGTTGTCCCAGGAACTCAATGGCGAGCTCAAGGACGACCAGCGCAGCGTCCTGACCGCCCAGACCATCGAGCATTACCGCCAGCGCATCGTCGAGTTCGAGCGTCGCGCCCTCACCCAGAAGCGGTGATCCTCTGATCGCTGGCCAGCGATTTCGCCAAAGCGGGATCTATCCTGTAGGAGTCGACCGGCCAGCCAAGCCTGTACACAATTTTCGATCGAGCAGCCTAGGCTGCTCTTTTGCTTTATGAGAGAACCCCATGACCGCCGCCGAAACCCGCATTCTTGAGCTGCGTGCCGAGCTGGACCTGCACAACTATCGCTACCATGTGCTCGATGAGCCCAGCATCCCGGATGCCGAGTACGACCGCCTGTTCCGTGAGCTCAAGGCCCTGGAGGCCGAGTACCCGGAGCTGGTGACCAGTGACTCGCCGACCCAGCGGGTCGGCAGCGCGGCGCTCTCGGCTTTCACCCAGGTCCGCCATGAGATCCCCATGCTCAGCCTGGGCAACGCCTTCGAAGAAGTCGACATGCGCGAGTTCGATCGCCGGGTCAATGAGGGCCTGGACCTGCCGAGCGGCGACCTGTTCGGCGGTGGCGCGGTGGTGCAGTACAGTTGCGAGCCCAAGCTCGACGGCCTGGCGGTCAGCCTGCTGTACCAGGACGGTGTGCTGGTGCGTGGCGCCACCCGGGGCGACGGCACCACCGGCGAGGACATCAGCATCAACGTGCGTACCGTGCGCAACATTCCGCTGAAGCTGCAGGGCAGTGGTTGGCCGGCGACCCTGGAAGTGCGTGGTGAGGTGTTCATGTCCAAGGCCGGCTTCGAGCGCTTGAACGCCGCGCAACTGGAGGCGGGCGGCAAGACCTTCGCCAACCCGCGCAACGCCGCGGCGGGCAGCCTGCGCCAGCTGGATTCGAAGATCACCGCCAGTCGGCCCCTGGAGTTCTGTTGCTACGGCCTGGGCCAGGTCACGGCGGACATCGCCGATACCCATATCGGCAACCTCGAGCAGCTCAAGCAGTGGGGCATGCCCATCAGTCGCGAGCTGCGCCTGGCCAAGGGGATCGACGAGTGTCTGGACTACTACCGCGAGATCGGCGAGCGGCGTAACGCGCTGCCCTACGAAATCGACGGCGTGGTGTTCAAGGTCAACAGCATCGCTTCCCAGCGCGAGCTGGGCTTCCGTGCCCGGGAGCCGCGCTGGGCCATCGCCCACAAGTTTCCGGCCATGGAAGAACTCACCGAGTTGTTGGATGTGGAGTTCCAGGTCGGTCGTACTGGCGCGGTGACGCCGGTGGCGCGCTTGAAACCGGTCAAGGTGGCGGGGGTGACCGTATCCAACGCCACCTTGCACAACATGGACGAAGTGGCGCGCCTGGGGCTGATGATCGGCGACACGGTGATCATCCGGCGTGCCGGCGACGTGATCCCGCAGGTGGTGCAAGTGATCACCGAACGGCGTCCGCAGGATGCCCGGCCGGTGCAGATTCCCGAAAGCTGCCCGGTCTGTGGCTCCCATGTCGAGCGCACGCAACTGGTCAAGCGCAGCAAGGGCCGCGAAACCGTCAGCGAAGGTGCGGTCTATCGCTGCGTGGGCCGCCTGGCCTGCGGTGCCCAGCTCAAGCAGGCGATCATCCACTTCGTGTCCCGGCGTGCCATGGATATCGAAGGCCTGGGGGACAAGACCATCGAGCAACTGGTGGACGAGCAGCTCATCGCCTCGCCGGCCGATCTCTACAAGCTCGAGTACGAGCAGATCATCGATTTGGAAGGCTTTGCCGAGGTCTCCAGCAACAAGCTGCTCAAGGCCATCGAAGACAGCAAGCGCCCGTCACTGGCGCGTTTCGTCTATGCCCTGGGCATCCCCGATGTCGGCGAAGAGACCGCCAAGGTCCTGGCGCGCTCCCTGGGCACCCTGGAGCGGGTACGCCAGGCGTTGCCGCAGGTGTTGACCTACCTGCCGGATGTCGGCCTGGAAGTCGCCCACGAAATCCACAGTTTCTTCGAGGACAGCCATAACCAGCAGGTGATCGGCGCCTTGCTGGCGGCGGACCAGTGCGCCCTGGTGCTGCAGGACCAGGGCGAGCTGGGGGCGGAATTCGCCGCCAGCACCACCTTGGGCGGCATGCTCGACAAGCTGAACATTCCTTCAGTGGGACCGGGTGCGGCACAGAAGCTGGCGGACAAGTTCGGTTCCTTGCAAGGGGTGATCGACGCCGATTGGCTGGACATGCGCCAGGCCTTGCCGGAGAAGCAGGCCAAGGCGGTCCGTGAGTTCTTCGACAATCCCGATAATGCCCAGTTGGCCCAGGCCATCGAGCAGCAGTTGCGTGACTTCGGCATGCACTGGCAGAGCGAGAAGAAGGTGGTCGAAGGCTTGCCCCTGGCCGGCCAGACCTGGGTGCTGACCGGTTCCCTGGAGTTGATGAGCCGCGATGTGGCCAAGGACAAGCTGGAAAGCCTGGGAGCCAAGGTAGCGGGTTCGGTTTCGGCCAAGACCCATTGCGTGGTGGCGGGGCCCGGGGCCGGTTCCAAGTTGGCCAAGGCCAACGAACTGGGCCTGAAGGTGCTGGACGAGGAGGCATTCGTCGCCTTCCTTGGTGAGCACGGCATTTCCGCTTCCGCCTGAAGCTTGGGCCGGCCGGCGCGAGCCAGCGTCCGTCGGCCCTGCTTGGCGACACTCCAAGTGCTTGAAGCCCTTCGAGTTTTTTATTCTGCAATGAGCGGTTGTATCTTCAACTCAGATAGGTACAATGGCGCGGCTCGCCGTCAGGTGAGCGTCGTTATGGTGGCCCCATCGGTCCCCCCGCAACGATTACCCGTCAACCTGGTCAGGCCCGGAAGGGAGCAGCCACAGCGGGAACATTGTGTGCCGGGGTGTGGCTGGTGGGGCTGCCTCCATAACGCCCTCGTCGGTCCTCGATGAGTCCTAGCCAAAGCAGAATCCTGAATCTTGTACAGCGCAAGCTGTGCAGGTTTTGTCGCGCCTGCAGGTTTTATTACCTGTCCTGGCGGCTTCGGCGTGCAGTGTCAGCTGCACTCGGCGCCGGGGATGGCAACCCCTACACAAGGAGTGAACATGGCGTTGACCAGCAAGATTTCCCCCTACGACCCGCGATGGCCCCTGGCATTCGCCGCCGAGCGCGAGCGTATTGCGCCGGGTTTTGCCGATGATCTGCTGGCCATTCACCACGTGGGCAGTACTGCCGTGGCCGGGCTTGCGGCCAAGCCGGAAATCGATGTGCTGCTGGTGGTCGCGCAGCATCGGGACGAGGCGCTGCGCCAGGCTTTCATGGCGACCTTGGGTTATGTCCGAGGCAGCGATTTGTCTGCCGGACATCATTTCTATCGGCGGGACGTCGCTGGGGTGCGGACCCACAAGGTGCACGTGTGCCTGGCGGGGCATGGGCAGATCCGGCGGATGCTGGGGTTTCGCGACCTGTTGCGCAGCGACCCCGACCTGCGCCAGCGCTATCAGGAACTGAAGTTGCAGCTGCAAGCCAGTAACCGCGACGGCATCGGTGAGTACCTCGCGGGCAAGGCGCCTTTCATCGATGCGGTGATGGAGAGCTGTCGGTCGTGATTGCTCCGGGCGCGCTCATGCGCCGAGTTTCTCGCGCAGCAACTGGGCGAAGGCATCCCGGGCGCGGTGCTGCTGCACGTCCTGGTGCCAGACAAAACGGTTGTCTACCGGCGCCAGGTCATCGAAGCGCTGCACGGTCAGGGTCGAGGACTGCGCATAACGATCCAGTACCCCTTCGGGGATCAGCGACACCCCCACGCCCGCACTGACGCAGCCGATGATGGTGCCCCAGCTGGCATAGCCAGTGATCGGCAGGTTCAGGCCGTGCTTGCCGAGCCAGTTCTCCAGGGCGCGGCGATAGGGGCAACCGGCTGGCCACATGAACAAGTGCTGGCCCTGCAGGTCGCTGGCGCTGTGGATCGGTGCGCTGCCGGCACTGGAAATCAGCACCAGGGGTTCGTGGTAGAGCACGGTCTGTTGCAGTTTCGCCGGCAGCGTATCGATGGCCACCAGGGCGCCGTCGATACGCTGGTGGCGCAATGCTTCGAAGAGTTGCGACCAAGTGCCAGTGACCAGTTCCACGCTGACGTGTGGGTAGCGCCGGTGATATTCGGCCAATAGCGGTGGTAAGCGGCCGCCGGCGCAGGACTCGATCGAACCCAGGCGCAGCGGGCCGCTGGGTTCGGCCTGGCTGTCGACCGCGCGTCGGGCCTCGTCCACCAGGGCGAGGATGCGCTCGCTGTAGCCGAGGAAGATTTCCCCGGCCGGGCTGATCCTCAGGCCGCGCCCGATGCGGGTGAACAAGGGGGTGCCCAGTTCGTTTTCCAGCTGCTTGAGGCGGTTGGTGATATTGGACGGCACGCAGTGCAACTGCTCGGCCGCGCGGGCGATGCTGCCGAAGCGGGCCACGGCTTGCACCATCTTCAATTGAGCCAGTTCCATCGTTCATTTCTCGTGAGTAATGGGCTCAGTATTGATCAATTGTTGTGAGCTTTCGAGGGCGCGACACTGCAACTCCCTACCTTGCCTGGAAGTTTGCCTCGTGAAGATCTCGCCCTCGCTGAAACTGGTTCTGGCTACGGCCATGGTCATCTTGTGCTGGGCCTATTCGCCGGTGGGTATCCATATCGGCCTTGAGGGCTACAGTCCCGGGCACCTGGCGTTGCTGCGCTTTCTCATCGCTTCGGTATTCATGGTCGGCATGGCACTGGTTGCGGGTATTTCCCTGCCGCGCTGGCGCGACATGCCCTGGTTACTGGTGCTGGGATTCTTCGCCATCGCCCTGCATCACGTCAGCCTCAACTACGGGCAGCAGGGTTTGAGCGCTGGCGCATCCAGCGTGCTGGCGCAAGCGGCCCCGATCTTCAGCACCCTGATCGCGTTTTTCTGGCTCAGGGAGCCGGTCAGTGCCTGGTGCTGGGGCTGTGTGGCGCTGGGCCTGGTGGGTGCATTGCTGGTGGTGGCTGGTGATCGCGGCCTGGGTTCGATCCAGCCGCAGGGCTTGCTGGTGCTGCTGGCGGCTTTTTCCTGGGGGCTGTATTTCGTGCTGCAGCGGCGCTTTTCCGGGCGCTACGGGCTCTTGACCACAACGTGCTACATGGTCTGGGGCGGGACCTTGCTGTTGGCGGTGTACACCCCGGGCCTGACCCAGGCCGTTGTCCAGGCGCCCTTGCGGGTGAACCTGGCGGTGCTGTTGCTCGGGTTGTTTCCCAGCGCACTGGCTTACCTGGCCTGGGCCTATGTGCTGGCGCGGGTCGAGGTCAGCCGGGCGTCGATCGCCATGTACCTGATCCCGCCGGTGGCCATGCTGCTGGCCGCGATCGTCCTGGGCGAGACGCTGCGCTCCGGGGTGCTGTTGGGGGCGGCGGTGGTGCTGGGGAGTGTGATGGCGATGCAGTTGGAGGGGCGCTGGAGCAAGAGCGCCAGTGCGCGGGCCATGAACGACAAGGCCCCGGTTTGACGGGGCCTTATGCAGTGGATCAGCTTTTCTTCTTGAACAGTCGGCCGATGAAGGCGACGACAGCAAGCACGCCGATGACGATGAACTTCTTGCCGGCCAGGAGCAGGACCCCGAGCTTGGCGAACAGTCCGGCCTTGCTGGCAATACCGCCGGCCACCAAGGCTGCCAGGCCATAGGTGGCCAGCTTGTCGGTGCTCGGGTTGTAGTCGGCGTAGCGGTTACCGTCGGTGAAGTTGGTGAAGGCCAGCACCTTGGGAATCTCGCGCTTGATGGTGGGCAGGTCTTGCATGGAGGCGACCGCATTGAGCTCCAGCACGCCTTCACGACCCAGCACGCGGATGCTGTAGTTCAGGGTGTTGTGCTCGGCGCCTTCGGCCTTGAGCTCGCGGGCCCAGTACATCTTGTGCGATTGCGCGTCATAGCTTGGCTGCTCGGCCCAGCCCAGCAGATGGATGGCGCCGTAGCCTTGCTCCTTGCGCTCTTTGTTGTCTTCCTCGTCCGCGGCCTGCATTTCTTTGAGCAGGTCCTGGTAGTCGATCTTCGCTGCGTCTTCGTCGGAGATGTGGCCGTCGTTCTTGTAGCTGATGATCACGCCCCAGCCTTCGGCGGCCAGCGGGCTGACGTCACTGGGCACGATCATGCCCAGGGTGGTGAAGCCAGGCGGGTTGCCCCAGCCTTCGGTGAGCAGCTTCTCGGTGTCCTTGGGAGTGAGGTAGTAGAACTCCTTGCTCAGATCGAGGCTGGCGATGTCGCCAGGTAGCTTGATGTTGCCGTGGCGTGGCGAGAGCGAGGCGAGAAACTGTTCGGCAGTCTGGGGTTCGGCGTCCTTGGTGTCGGGCGTGTCGGCAGCGTTGGCGAAGAATGGGGTGGCGCAGAGCACGACCATGGCCATGAGGTGACGCAGGTACTTCATCGTATTCCCTTACATTTTGTGACAAGTAATAGGCGCGCAAGGATAACGATGAGCCGCTTGCTGCTCAATGCAATGTTTCCATTTATTTCCGATGAGTGGCGAAGGACGGTCCAAGGGCGACGATTGCGCCCCTGGGAAATAAGAGGTCAGTTCGCGGTGAGGTACAGCACTCGCAGGCGGTGCCCGTCGGGGTCGAGGGCGAGCAGGGTGTAGCCGAAACCCGTCTCGGTCGGCTCCTGGACGATGGTGATGCCCAGCGCCTGCCAGTGACGATGCAGTTCATCCACCGCTTCGCGGCTGTCCACGGCCCAACCCAGTTCGCCACCGCCCGCGCACGCCTGGGATTCGGGCTTGACGGCCTGCCGGGACCAGAGTCCGAGCTTGATTCCCGAGTCGAGGATGAACAGGGCGAAATCCGTCGAAGCCTGCGCCGGCGGCTTGTCCAGCAGGCGGCTGTAGAAGTCCGCGCTGTCAATGGGGCTATCCACGTAGAGCAAAAAATAGGTGTTGGTGATCATCATGACTCCTGGAGGACTGGATTGCAGCGGCAGCTTATGCGCCGGGGCCGTCAGTTCCTGTCAGGAGTCGCAAGGTGAAAAAGAGGCCCGCTCGCAAGGGGGGGCGAGCAGGCCTCTCTTGATTGATTGCGGGGCTCAAGGCTTGGACAAGGCCTGGTCTACCGCTGCTATCAGCTTTCCCAGATCCTTCGGGGTGGCTTTGTGAATGACACCGAACAAATAAGCCCGCTGTTCGTCTTCATCACCCAGATCGGCGAAGAAGGCTTTCAGCTTCACTCCCAGTACTTCGGCCAATAGAAATAGAGCTTCAACGCTGGGGGTGTAGGTGCCGGTTTCGAAGCGGCTGATGGTTTTGGGGTCAAAACCGGTTTTTTCACCTAGTTCAGCCTGAGTAAGCCCCGCTACCTTTCGATAGCGCTTGATGGCTGCACCCAAACTTGAAATTTGCATCGCTCAATTCCCATTTAGAATCAAGAACTTAACGATAAATATTGGCATTAGACAACACCATGTTTCATCACCTTGCTTTGCAAAATGTGATGTATTTCGTAGAATCGGCGCCTCGGACAGGTATTTGGTGATCTAGTTTCAGAAGGCAGGTTTATGAAACAAGAAATCATTGCATTTCCCTTGTTCACCTAAACCCAGGACTTGGCAGAGGCTCGAACGTCTCGTAATCCCGCCAACACTTCGTCCGCCGCCTCCATCTGACGCCTTACCTGATCCTAGTTGATCTATGTCGAACCGACGGTCAACCGCGGCGCAAACCCGCTGTACGGCTGCAATCAGGGCGTATCTTCCGATTGAGTTGTACCGCCAGGAAAGTAATCGCCAATCAATTAATGCCGACTCTGGCAACTATTGATTGCAGGCTGTCTATGGAGTTCTAAAGTGCGTCTCAATTTGCCGGTCAACTCTATCGAGCAGACCTTTCCCGACCAGCAGCGGCTCATATCCGCCACCGATACCAGCAGTCACATTACGTACTGCAATGCCGAGTTCGCCGCCATGAGTGGCTTCAGCCAGGGCGAACTGATCGGCAGCACTCACAACCTGGTACGACATCCGGATATGCCGGCTGCGGTGTTCGAATCCATGTGGCGCTATCTCAAGGCCGGGCGCAGCTGGATGGGGGTGGTGAAGAACCGCTGCAAGAACGGCAACTTCTATTGGGTCAGCGCTTATGTCACGCCGATCCTCGAGGACGGGCGACTGGTGGGGTATGAGTCGGTGCGGGTCAAGCCGACCCGGGAGCAAGTGCGCCGCGCCGAAGCCCTGTATGCAAGGCTGCGCGCCGACAAGTCACCGGTCCCGGCGTGGCGGCACCTGGAGGCTGGCGCCCGGCCTTTATTGCTGCCCATGGCCGTCGCCACGGCCTGCCTGGCGGCATTCAACTGGCTGCCGACCCTGGCGGCCCAGGGCC
Source organism: Pseudomonas sp. MSSRFD41 (assembly GCF_014230245.1). Classification (NCBI taxonomy): domain Bacteria; kingdom Pseudomonadati; phylum Pseudomonadota; class Gammaproteobacteria; order Pseudomonadales; family Pseudomonadaceae; genus Pseudomonas; species Pseudomonas sp. MSSRFD41. Next base: position 142,554 of record NZ_JACKZK010000010.1, read on the forward strand.
TGACGCTGGCCGGCTTCCTCGGCGTCGGCCTGTTGGCCCAGCGCCACCTGGGACGACAACTCAAGGAGATCGTCAGCAGCACGCCCAACACCTTCGCCGATCCGATCTGCGCCCTGGCCTATAGCGAATCCCTTGGCCCGGCAGCGCAACTGCAGATGATCCTGGTCAGCGAGGAGGCTCGATTGAAAACCGCCTTGACCCGCCTCAGCGACCTGGCCCGGCAAATGGCGGAAGCGGCGGCCGACTCCAGCCAGTTGTCCAGTCGTACCGAGACGGCTCTTCTGGAGCAGCGGGCGGAAACCGACATGACCGCCGCCGCGATGACCCAGATGGCCGCCTCGATCACCGAAGTCGCCGAACATGTGCAGCACACCGCCAGCGAAGCCCATACCGCCAACCTGCTGGCACAGCAGGGCAGCGAGGTGGCGGGCACTTCCCGTGATGCCATCCAGGTGCTGGCGCGCACGGTCACCCAGATCAACCAGGCGGTGGGCGACCTGGCCGGGCAGACCCAGGACATCATGGTGGCGGCGAGCATGATCCAGGCAATCGCCGACCAGACCAACCTGCTGGCCTTGAATGCGGCCATCGAGGCCGCAAGGGCCGGTGAACAAGGACGCGGGTTTGCCGTGGTGGCCGATGAGGTGCGGGCCTTGGCCGGCAAGACTCGGGAGTCCACCGAACAGATCCAGGGCATCATCCACAGCCTGAGGGCCGGGGCCGACGAGGCGGTGCAGATCGCCAGCCTGGGGATCGAGGAAGCCGAGCAGGGGGTGCGGCAGGTATTGCAGGCGCAGCAGGCCTTGTTAGGCATCGGCGCCGCGGTCGAGCGCATCACCGATATGAGCCAGCAGATGGCTGCCGCTTCCCAGGAGCAGTCCCATGTAGCCGAATCGGTGTCGGAACAGATCAACAGTGTCGCCGCCACGGTGCAGCGCACTGCCGAGAACGCCAGCGCCGGGGTTCTTCGCGGCGCCGAGCTGGAAAACATCTCTTGCGGGCTGCATGCCCTGGTCGAGCGGTTCAACCGCTAGCGACAGTGAGTTCGACTCATGGATGAGAAATACCGCAGGGCCGTCGATGCCGCCGCCATTTTTTCCGAAACCGACCTGGCCGGGCGCATCACCTATGTCAACGATCTGTTCTGCCACATCTCGGGCTACAGCCGTGAAGAGCTGATCGGCGCCGACCACAGCATGCTCAGTTCCGGGCTGCATGCTCCGGAGTTCTTCGCCGAGCTGTGGCGCACCATCACCCGGGGCCAGGTTTGGAAGGGCGAGATCTGCAACCGCGCCAAGGACGGCAGCCTGTACTGGGTCGACAGCACCATGGTGCCGCTGGTGGACCAGCGTTCGGGGCGCGTGGTGCGCTATGTGTCGATTCGTTTCGATGTCAGCGAAAAACGCCAGCTCCTGCATTCACTGCAATGGCGGGTCGGGCATGACGTGCTCACTGGGCTGCCCAATCGCGCGTTCCTCTCCGACCGGCTGCACCAGGCCCTGGAATTCTCGCGCCAGGAAGAGATTCCACTGGCGGTATGCATGCTCGATCTGGATGGCTTCAAGGCGGTCAACGACGGTTATGGCCATGCCTGTGGCGACCTGCTGCTGGTGGAGGTGGCCGCGCGGCTGCGCTCGATCATCCGTGGCGAAGACGTGGTGGCGCGCCTGGGGGGCGACGAGTTCGTGCTGATCCTGCGTTACGTGCGCGACATGCTGGAGTTGCGCGCCGCGTTGCAACGGGTGCTGGCCACCATTTCCCAGCCGTATTCGATCCAGGGCAAGGACATCAATGTCTTCGCCAGTATCGGCGTGACCCTGTTTCCCGCCGACAACCAGGATGCCGACACCCTGCTGCGCCATGCCGATCAGGCCATGTACGTGGCCAAGCAGAGCGGCCGCAACCGCTTCCACCTGTTCGATGTATTGCGCGATCGCGAGGTGATGGTCACCTACCAGACCGTCGAGCAGGTACGCCAGGCCCTGGACGGCGGGCAGTTGCGGTTGTTCTTCCAGCCCAAGGTGAACATGCGCAGTGGGACCGTGGTGGGCCTGGAGGCCATGTTGCGCTGGCAGCATCCGCAGCGCGGATTGCTGGCGGCCCACGAGTTCCTGCCCCAGGTGGAAGAGACCGACTTGATCGTCGATATCGGCGAATGGGTCATGGATGGCGTGATGGACCAGTTGCAATCCTGGCAGGCCGCCGGGCAGCAGTGGCCGGTCAGCCTGAATGTCGCCGCCCGGCATTTCCAGCGGGCGGATTTCGTCGAGCGGCTCAAGGGCATGCTCGATCGTTATCCGGACGTTTCTCCAGCCTTGCTGGACCTGGAAATCGTCGAGTCGGTGGCCATCGATAACATCCGCAAGGTCAGCGATTGCCTGGATGCCTGCCAGGGTTTTGGCGTGCAGTTCTCCCTGGGCGACTTCGGCACCGGGCATTCGTCCCTGAGCTATCTCAAGCACCTGCGGACCCAGACCATCAAGATCGACCGGTTGTTCGTGCGCGACATGCTCCACGACCAGGACGACCAGGCGCTGGTCCAGGCCCTGGTGGGGTTGGCCCAGGCGTTTGGCCGCCAGGTGGTGGCCGAGGGCCTGGAAAGCCTGGCCCATGGCGAGCGCCTGATGGCCCTGGGCTGCGAGGTGGCCATGGGCGACTTCATCGCCGCGCCGATGCCGGCGGGCGCCGTGCTGGAGTGGGCCCATCGCTATCTGCCGCCGCCAGCCTGGCGCGTCGGTTCTCAGGGCGTGGCCGAGGCTTGCGCGGGCGGGGTGGAGTCGACGTAGCGCTGGACGATGGCATCGATTTCGCCGGATTCCTTCATTTGCCGCAGGGTACCCAGGATCTCTTCGCCCGGTACGGCCGGATCATTGCGCACATAACAACCCACGGCCTGGTCCTGCACCAGGGCGACCCCATGCAGCGGGTTGTCGCTGGCCTGGGTCTTGTTGAACCAGTCCAGGGTCCACTGGCTGGCGATGGCGTAGCGGTAGCGGCCCACCACCAGCTTCTGCAATACCTGCTGCTCGTTGCGCGCGTCATCGCGAATCAGCAGGTTGGCGTCGAACAGTGGCTGCAAGGGAGCATAGGTATAGCTCAGGACCGTGCCGATGTGCTGGCGCGGCAGGTCGTCGAGCTTGATGACGGCGGGTACCGGGCTGGTGCTCACCAGCAAGTTGCGCTGACGGAACAGCGGAGCGCTCCACAGGTAGTCGGCGGACGGAACCGGCAGCCAGGCCGGGGCGGCGTAGCAGCGCACGTCGACTTCGCCCTGGGCCATGGCCTTTTGTACCCGGGCCCGGGCCAGGACATGGAATTCGGCGCGCAGGCCCAGGTGCCGGGCCAGGCTGTCCATGGTGTCGTAGAGAATGCCGCCGCTGGGGCGGTCGTCCTCCAGTGCGATGGCCGGCATGGCCCAGCTGTCGGCGACGACGAAGCGCAGGGGCGGTTCCGTGGCATGCAGGTTGCCGCAGAGCAGAAGCAGGGCGCCTGGGATCCAGCGCATAGAGTCTCCGGGTGTCGGCGAGCGGGCAAGCCTTGGCAGAAGGCAGCTTAGACAGATTAGACGAGCGCGCCGGATGCAATTTCGCCCTTGCTCCGCTAGCATTACCGGCTTCCGCTTTCCAGTTGCGACGGTTTTCGATGAGTTATCAGGTTCTTGCACGTAAATGGCGTCCGCGCTCGTTCCGCGAAATGGTCGGCCAGACCCATGTGCTCAAGGCTCTGATCAATGCCTTGGACAGCCAGCGGCTGCACCATGCCTACCTGTTTACCGGTACGCGCGGGGTGGGCAAGACCACCATCGCGCGGATCATTGCCAAATGCCTGAATTGTGAAACGGGCATCACTTCCACGCCGTGCGGCACCTGTTCGGTGTGCACCGAGATCGACGAAGGGCGCTTCGTCGACCTGATCGAGATCGATGCCGCGAGCCGGACCAAGGTGGAGGACACCCGCGAACTGCTGGACAACGTGCAGTATGCCCCGAGCCGCGGGCGCTTCAAGGTCTACCTGATCGACGAAGTGCACATGCTCTCCAGTCACTCGTTCAACGCCCTGCTCAAGACCCTCGAGGAGCCGCCGCCCTACGTCAAGTTCATCCTGGCGACCACCGATCCGCAGAAGCTGCCGGCGACCATCCTGTCCCGCTGCCTGCAGTTCTCCCTGAAGAACATGACCCCCGAGCGGGTGGTCGAGCACCTGAGCCATGTGCTGGGTGTGGAGAACGTGCCGTTCGAGGATGATGCCCTGTGGCTGCTGGGACGCGCCGCCGACGGATCGATGCGCGACGCCATGAGCCTCACCGACCAGGCCATCGCCTTTGGCGAGGGCAAGGTCATGGCCGCCGATGTCCGGGCCATGCTCGGCACCCTCGATCACGGCCAGGTCTACGATGTGCTCCATGGGCTGATCGAGGGCGATGCCAAGGCTCTGCTGGAGGCGGTACGCCACCTCGCGGAGCAGGGGCCGGACTGGAACGGCGTGCTCTCGGAGATCCTCAACGTGCTGCACCGGGTGGCCATCGCCCAGGCGCTGCCCGAGGGCGTCGACAACGGTCACGGCGATCGCGAGCGAGTGCTGGCCCTGGCCCGGGCCCTGCCGGCCGAAGATGTACAGTTCTATTACCAGATGGGCCTGATTGGCCGGCGCGACCTGCCCTTGGCGCCGGACCCGCGTGGCGGTTTTGAAATGGTCCTGCTGCGGATGCTGGCCTTCCGGCCGGCCGATACCGCGGATGCACCGAGACAATCGCTAAAGCCAGTGGGGATCAGCCAGGCCACAGTTGATTCCGCCCAAGCCGTGGCGGCGCCAGCAGCGGTCGAGTCCGTTGCCGCGCCTGTGGCCAGTGTGCCGCTCGCTTCGGCCCCTGCCGCCTCTCCTGCTGCGCAGCCGGTAGCCGATCCGGCCGCTGCGCCAACGCCAATACCTGCGCCAGCACCCGAGCCGACCCCGGCCCCGGTCGAAGCCGAGCCTGAACCTGAGCCGGTACAGGCCGAAGAGGTGGTCGACCTGCCGTGGAACGACCCGGTGGAGCCGCCGCTGGAGCAACAGCCGGCCGTGGAGCCGATGCTGGATGTCATCGCCGAACCACCGGAGCTGCCAGCCGTCCTGACCCCGGTGCCGGACAGCGTGGTGCCGGACGTCCCGGAGTGGGCCAGTGCGCCGATGCCCGAGCCGAGCGTGGCCGAGGTGGATGCCGCGACCCCGGGGATCGACCTGGACGACGAGCCGCCGCTGGACGAGGACTACATCGAGCCGGACATGGATTCGGCCTACAGCTACCTCGATGAACTGGCCAGCGAGCACACCGCCGAGCCAGCCCCGGAACCCGAGCCGGAGCCGGCCGCCATGCCGGCCACCGGCCTGGCCCTGGAGTGGCTGGAACTGTTTCCGAAGCTTCCTATTTCCGGGATGACTGGCAGTATTGCCGCCAACTGCACCCTGATCGCGGTGGACGGTGACCAGTGGCTGCTGCACCTGGACCCGGCCCATAGCGCGCTGTTCAACGCCACCCAGCAGCGCCGCCTCAACGAGGCACTGAACCAGTACCACGGGCGTACGCTGACGCTGAACATCGAACTGATCAAGCCCGAGCAGGAAACCCCGGCCCAGGCCGCGTCCCGGCGTCGCGCCGACCGTCAGCGCGAGGCGGAGGAATCGATTCATGGCGATCCGTTCATCCAGCGGATGGTCCAGGAGTTCGGTGCGGTGGTGCGCCACGATACCATTGAACCTGTCGAGGCCCCGGCCGCGCAGGGTTGAGCATTTAACTTAAAGGGCGCCGGCCAAGGGCCGGGCGCCGTTCTCATCACCATACTTGAGGTAATTACCATGATGAAAGGTGGCATGGCCGGCCTGATGAAGCAGGCGCAGCAGATGCAGGAAAAGATGGCCAAGATGCAGGAAGAACTGGCCAACGCCGAAGTCACCGGCAAGGCTGGTGGCGATATGGTCAGCGTGGTCATGACCGGTCGTCATGACATCAAGCGCGTGAGCATCGATCCAAGCCTGCTCGAAGGCGTCAGCGACGACGATCGCGAAGTGCTGGAAGACCTGTTCGCCGCCGCGGTGAACGACGCCGTGCGCAAGATCGAAGCCAACAGCCAGGAAAAGATGTCCGGCATGACCGCCGGCATGCAGCTGCCTCCGGGCATGAAGCTGCCTTTCTGATTCGCTGCGGCGTATCGGATTGCAACGAACAATGCCAGGCCCGGAGCCTGGCATTTTTTTGCCCATCGATTGGCCCGGCGGGGGCCGAAACGCCCTGTGTGAAGCTGCGGCCAGGGGCAGAAACATCGAACACCGGTGCCTGGCCATGGTCTGCACCCTATACAGTCTTGTCCATTCATCGATAACGGAGTGTCTGGGATGCCGCAAACAATGACCCTCAATCAGCGTGTGGTACTGGTGTCGCGCCCCCAGGGCGCGCCGGTTCCGGAGAACTTTCGCCTGGAGCGGGTGGCGCTGCCGGAGCTGGCGGACGGCCAGGTGCTGCTCAAGACCCTGTACCTGTCCCTGGACCCTTATATGCGTGGGCGCATGAGCGATGCGCCATCCTACGCGGCGCCGGTGGAAATCGATGAAGTCATGACCGGAGGCGCGGTGAGCCGGGTCGAGCGTTCGCTGAATCCCAAGTTCCAGGAAGGCGATCTGGTGGTGGGCGCCACCGGCTGGCAGAGCCACTGCATCAGCGATGGGCGCAACCTGGTGCCAGTGCCGGCGGGCTTGCCCAGCCCGTCCATGGCCCTGGGTGTGCTGGGCATGCCTGGCATGACCGCGTACATGGGCTTGATGGACATCGGCCAGCCCAAGGCCGGGGAGACCCTGGTGGTGGCCGCGGCATCCGGGGCGGTGGGTTCGGTGGTGGGACAGGTGGCCAAGCTCAAGGGCCTGCGCGTGGTGGGAATCGCCGGTGGGGCCGACAAATGCCGCTACGCGGTGGAGGAACTGGGATTCGATGCCTGTATCGATCACAAGAGCCCGGAGTTCGCCGACGAACTGGCCCAGGCGTGCTTTAAGGGCGTGGATATCTATTTCGAGAACGTCGGCGGCAAGGTGTTCGATGCGGTGCTGCCGTTGCTCAATGCCAAGGCGCGCATCCCCTTGTGTGGCCTGATTGCCCAGTACAACGCCCAGGAGCTGCCGGCGGGGCCGGATCGCCTGCCGTTGCTGCAACGCAGCCTGCTGACCAAGCGGGTGCGGATCCAGGGGTTCATCGTGTTCGACGACTACGGTGATCGCCAGCCGGAGTTCATCAAGGCCATGGCGCCCTGGGTGCGCGAGGGCAAGGTCAAGTTCAGGGAGGATGTGGTCGAAGGCCTGGAGCAGGCGCCGCAGGCGTTCATCGGCCTGCTGGAAGGGCGCAACTTCGGCAAGCTGGTGGTCAAGGTCGCCACCGACGGGAGCATTTGACGCTATCCCGGGGCGCGGGTATAAACCGCGTCTCGTCGTTTTGTCGGACCCTTGCCCATGAGCTTCAGCCCCCTGATTCGCCAACTGATCGATGCCCTGCGCACCTTGCCCGGGGTGGGGCAGAAAACCGCCCAGCGCATGGCCCTGCAGCTGCTCGAGCGTGATCGCAGCGGCGGTCTGCGCCTGGCCCAGGCCCTGAGCCAGGCCATGGATGGGGTGGGGCATTGCCGCCAGTGCCGGACCCTGACCGAAGACGAACTCTGCCCGCAGTGCGCCGATCCGCGTCGCGATGACAGCCTGCTGTGCGTAGTCGAGGGGCCGATGGATGTCTACGCGGTGGAGCAGACTGGCTATCGCGGTCGCTATTTCGTGCTCAAGGGGCACCTGTCGCCCCTGGACGGCCTGGGGCCGGAAGCCATCGGCATTCCGCAATTGCTGGCGCGGATCGAAGAGCAGGGCACCTTCAGCGAGGTCATCCTGGCCACCAACCCCACGGTGGAGGGCGAAGCCACCGCCCACTACATCGCCCAGCTGTTGACCGACAAGGGCCTGATCACTTCGCGGATCGCCCATGGTGTGCCCTTGGGGGGCGAGCTGGAGCTGGTGGACGGCGGCACCCTGGCCCATTCCTTCGCCGGACGCAAACCCATCACCCTGTAACCCGATCCGTCTGCCGGCGGACGGATCTTTGCGCTCCCTTGAAAACCAAGCAAGCGCTTGGTAAGTTCCTTCGACCCTTCAGAGGAGCTTGCCGATGTCTGTCTGCCAGGAATACTTCGATCCCAGCCACCAACTGATCCGTGACAGCGTGCGACGTTTCGTCGAGCGCGAGATCCTCCCCGAAATCGAGCAGTGGGAGGAGGCCGAGAGCTTTCCCCGAGAGTTGTATCTCAAGGCCGGCGCGGCTGGCATCCTCGGTATCGGTTATCCGGAAGCCCTGGGGGGCAGTCACGAAGGCGACCTGTTCGCCAAGGTCGCCGCCAGCGAAGAGTTGATGCGCAGCGGTTCTGGTGGCCTGGTGGCGGGATTGGGCTCGCTGGATATCGGCTTGCCGCCCATCGTCAAGTGGGCGCGTCCCGAGGTTCGCGAGCGTGTGGCGCCCCTGGTGCTGTCCGGAGAGAAAATCTGCGCCCTGGCGGTGACCGAGCCCGGCGGCGGTTCCGACGTGGCCAGCCTGCAGACCCGCGCAGTGCGCGACGGCGATCATTATCGGGTCAGCGGCAGCAAGACGTTCATTACCAGTGGTGTGCGCGCCGATTTCTACACCGTGGCCGTGCGTACCGGCGAGCCAGGTTATGGCGGTATCAGCCTGCTGTTGATCGAGAAGGGCACGCCCGGCTTCACTGTGGGCCGGCAGTTGAAGAAGATGGGGTGGTGGGCGTCCGATACCGCCGAGCTGTTCTTCGAGGACTGCCGGGTGCCGGTGGGCAACCTGATCGGTGTCGAGAACATGGGGTTCGCCTGCATCATGGGCAACTTCCAGAGCGAACGCCTGGCCCTGGCGTTAATGGCCAACATGACTGCGCAGATGGCCGTGGAAGAGAGCCTGAAATGGGCACGCGAACGCGAGGCGTTCGGCAAGCCGGTGGCCAAGTTCCAAGTGATCAAGCATCGGCTGGCGGAAATGGCCACGGCTGTGGAGGTGTCCCGGGAGTTCACCTACCGCCAGGCGGCCAAGATGGCCGCCGGCCAGAGCGTGATCAAGGAAATCTCCATGGCCAAGAACTTCGCCACCGACACTGCCGATCGCGTCACCTACGACGCGGTACAGATCCTCGGTGGCCTGGGCTACATGCGCGAAAGCCTGGTGGAGCGCCTGTATCGCGACAATCGCATCCTGTCCATCGGCGGTGGTACCCGTGAGGTGATGAACGAAATCATCAGCAAGCAGATGGGGCTATAGTCGTCCCGGGGCTGCGATGGCACCCCTGGTCAGCGTTCGGTCAGGGAGAACTGGGTCAGGCAGAAGGTCGGGATGCCCATGTCCTGGAGCTTTTGCGATCCACCAAGCTCCGGCAGGTCGATGATGGCTGCGGCTTCATGGATCTTCGCGCCCATGCGCCGTATCAGGTTGGCAGCGGCGATCAGCGTGCCGCCGGTGGCGATCAGGTCATCGAACATCAGCACCGAGTCGCCCTCGCACAGGCTGTCGGCATGGACTTCGAGGAAGGCTTCGCCGTATTCGGTCTGGTAGCCCTCGGCCAATACGTCCGCTGGCAGTTTGCCTTGCTTGCGAAACAGGATCAGCGGTTTGTTCAGCTGGTAGGCAATGATCGAACCGATCAGGAAGCCCCGGGCGTCCATGGCGCCGATGTGGCTGAAGTCTTCTTCGACATAGCGCTGGGCGAAACTGTCGGCCACCAGGCGCAGGGCCCGTGGAGACTGGAACAGGGGGGTGATGTCGCGGAAGATCACGCCCGGCTTCGGGAAGTCGATGACGGGGCGGATCAGGGATTTGATGTCGAAGGAATCGAAGGCCATCTGCAGGTGTCCTGGCGGGCGAAATAAGCCGCGCCAGTATACCCGCGACCGAGCCGCTTGGCTCAGTCGCAGCGCCTGTGGATCAGGCGTCCACCGAGCCGCCGGCCAGGGCGCAGAGCTGGATCGGGTCGAGGATGTGGACTTCCTTGCCTTCGGCGGCAATCAGTTCGTTCTGCTGGAAGCGGGTGAACACCCGGGACACGGTTTCCACCGCCAGGCCCAGATAGTTGCCGATTTCGTTGCGCGACATGCTCAGGCGGAACTGGTTGGCGGAAAACCCCCTGGCACGGAAGCGCGCCGACAGGTTCACCAGGAAGGTGGCGATGCGCTCGTCAGCGGTCTTTTTCGACAGCAGCAGCATCATCTGCTGGTCGTCGCGGATCTCGCGGCTCATGACCCGCATCAACTGGCGACGCAGTTGTGGCAGCTGCAAGGCCAGTTCGTCCAGGCGCTCGAAGGGGATCTCGCACACCGAGGTGGTTTCCAGGGCCTGTGCCGAAACCGGATGGCTCTCGGTATCCATGCCGGACAACCCTACCAGCTCGCTGGGCAGGTGGAAGCCGGTGATCTGTTCTTCGCCGCTGTCGCTGAGGCTGAAGGTTTTCAGGGCTCCCGAGCGGACGGCATAGACCGAGTCGAAGCCATCACCCTGACGGAACAGGAATTCGCCTTTTTTCAATGGGCGGCCACGTTTGACGATTTCGTCCAGCGCGTCCATGTCTTCCAGATTCAGAGAAAGTGGCAGGCAGAGAGGTGCCAGGCTGCAGTCCTTGCAATGGGCCTGGTTATGAGCGCGCAGTTTAACTGGCTCGGACATTCTAGAATCCTTGTGGGAAAGCACACATAAGCCGTAAGGGTAACTCACGGGAGGAGGTTCCGGCCAGTCCGTGCCGTGTTGATGATCCGTCGTAAAGCAATCCTTTAATGGGTCGATAGCCTGTTAACAGAAGCAACTTGGAGATGCGCGGTTATGTCCTCCGTTGGCGGTATTACTAATGGCAGCAATAACTTGCAGCTGTTTTCAGAGTCCTCGAAAACCGCTGATGACGAAGAACTAAGGATTTCTCCGTTAGTTGCCGAACCGTCATCGCGGGAGGGCGTCAAAGTGTCGCTGTCCGGGGCCGGGCTGAAGAAATCCTCCAAGGCTGCCGGGGACGACAGCGACATCGAGGAAAGTGGCTTGCCCCAGACCATTCAGCAAATCCTCAAGATGATCAGGAAATTGCAACAACAAATTTCAGAGAAGACCGCCGAGCTGCAGGCGGCCATGGCCGACAAGCGCTTGAGCCCCGAAGAAGCCAGGATCAAGGTCGGTGGCCTGCAAGCGGCCCTGGCCACTCTCAACGGTGGCTTGCTGTCTGCCAATGCCTCCCTGGTCAAGGCAATGAGGCAGGAAAGCCTGACCCCGGAGCAAGTGATGAAGGCCGCTGCGCTGCTGATGAAGTCCTAGCGACGCTACGAAAGGGAGCCGGGCTTCGATCATGTTGTGGGCTCGATGTTCGGCAAGTTTTCGTGCCCGTCTTAAATGACTCGGGAAAAACGCTGGCGGTTTTGCTGGGCCAGGTAAGCATCGAACACCATGCATACCGAACGTACCAGCAGGCGCCCCGCCGGCAATACCGTAATGCCCTGGTCGTTTAGTTCGATCAGGCCATCGTCGGCCATCTCCTGCAAGTTTGCCCATAGTTCATGGAAATAACCGCGGAAGTCGATATTGAATGCCTGCTCGATGTTTTCGAACTCAAGACTAAAGTTGCATATCAGTTGTTGAATTATTTCACGGCGCAGATGGTCGTCAGTATTGCAAACCAAGCCGCGACTTGTCGCTAGTTGTGCTCCCGCCAAAGTATTTTGATAGTGGGCCAGGTCACTGCTGTTCTGGCAGTACAGGTCGCCGATCTGGCTGATGGCCGAAACCCCCAGGCCAATCAGGTCGCAATGGCCGTGGGTGGTATAGCCCTGGAAGTTGCGTTGCAGGGTCGACTCTTCCTGGGCTATGGCCAACTCGTCATCGGGCAGGGCGAAATGATCCATGCCGATGTAGCGATACCCGGCGGCGGTCAGCTGTTCGATGCTGCGTTGCAGCATCTGCAGTTTTTCCGCGGGAGCCGGCAGTTCGCTGCTGTTGATCCGGCGCTGTGGCATGAAGCGCTCGGGCAGGTGCGCGTAGTTGAATACCGAGAGCCGATCCGGTTGCAGGCTGATGACCTCGTCCACGGTCCGTGCGAAGTTCTCCGGCGTCTGCTTGGGCAGGCCATAGATCAAGTCGATGTTGATCGAGCGGAACTGCAGGGTCCGGGCCGCCTCGATCACTGCGCGGGTTTCCTCCAGGCTCTGCAAGCGGTTGACCGCACGTTGCACGGCCGGGTCCAGGTCCTGCAGGCCGATACTGACCCGGTTGAAACCCAGCTCCCGCAACAGGCCCATGGTCGACCAGTCGGCCTCCCTGGGATCGATCTCGATACCGTAGTCGCCGGAGTCGTCGTCGAGCAGGTTGAAGTGCTTGCGCAGCAAGGCCATCAGCTGGCGCAGTTCGTCATGGTTGAGAAAGGTCGGCGTGCCGCCACCGAAGTGCAGTTGCTCGACCCGCTGGTTCGGGGCCAGGTGGCAGGCGATCAATTGCATCTCCTGCTCCAGTCGCTGCAGGTAGGGCAGCGCGCGGCTGCGGTCCTTGGTGATGACCTTGTTGCAGGCGCAGTAGTAGCAGATGTTGGCGCAGAACGGGATGTGCACGTACAGCGACAGCGGGCGCTGGGCCTTGCGGCTGTCGCGCAAGGCGTGCAGCAGGTCGAAGGCGCCGACCTGGCTGTTGAATTGCACAGCGGTCGGGTACGAGGTGTAGCGTGGGCCCGCCAGGTCGTAGCGGCGGATCAGATCTGTGTCCCAACGAATGGCGTCGAGCATGCGGGAATTCCCCCGGATAGGCTGGCAATGCTCGCGAGTCTAGGGGGTAGGGGCTGAAGCCATCTTGATTTGTATCAAGGGTGTTCCGAGGCGGCTGGGGTAGCGCTTCGCGAAGGTTTCAGTGGCCCATCAACCAGTGCTGGTGCGGACCTGGCAGGGTCCAGATGCCGAACAGCATGACCAGCAGGCCGCCGGCCAGGCGTACGCTGCGACGGCGCAACAGGGCCGTGACCCGTTCCGCCGCCAGGCCGGTGGCCAGCAGGACCGGCCAGGTGCCCAGGCCGAAGGCCAGCATCAGCAGCGCGCTGTCCAGGGCGTTGCCCTGGCTCGCCGACCACAGCAGGGTGCTATAGACCAGACCGCAGGGCAGCCAGCCCCAGAGTGCGCCGAGTACCAGGGCCCGCGGCAGGCTGGACACCGGCAGCAGGCGGCTGGCCAGGGGCTGGATATGCCGCCACAAGCCCTTGCCCAGGGCCTCGATGCGGGTCAGGCCGCTCCACCAGCCGGCCAGGTAGAGGCCCATGGCGATCAGCAGCAGCCCGGCCAGGGTGCGCATGAACAGGGCCAGGGGGCTGTTGGCCACTGCCCAGCCCGCCAGGCCCAGCAGCAGGCCGGCCAGGGCGTAGCTGAGGATGCGCCCCAGGTTGTAGGCCAGTAGCAGGCGCAGGCGCCGCCCACGTTGTTCCTGGGGGATGGCCAGGGTCAGGGCGCCCATCAGGCCGCCGCACATGCCCAGGCAGTGGCCGCCGCCGAGCAGGCCGAGGATCACCGCGGAAACCAGTAGTGGAGCCAGCTCAAGCATGGGGCGGTTCCGATTTCTTGGCCTGATCCTGCTCGGCGGCCGGTTGGCCCTTGGCGGCATCCACCGCAGCGGTGTGGCTTGGATCCTGGTCGTCGAACAGGATGCTGTGGGCCGGGCCGTCGAGATCGTCGTATTGGCCGCTGTCGACGGCCCAGAAGAAGATGTAGATGGCAATGGCCACGATCAGCAGGGCGGCCGGGATCATCACGTAAAGAGCTGGCATCTGGGACTCCAGGCCCGGCGACTCAGGCCGGCAGCGGGCGGGTTGCGGGGGCTTCGGCGCTGTCGGCCAGCCGCGGCATGCGGGTCAGGCGCAGGGCGTTGAGCACCACGGTCAGGGAACTGATGGACATGCCGACCGCGGCCCAGACCGGAGTGATCCAGCCAAGGGCGGCGAACGGCAGCATCAGGCCATTGTACAGCCCTGCCCACAGCAGGTTCTCGATGATCACCCGACGAGTCCGGCGAGCCAGGCTGAAGGCCTGTACTAGGGCCTCCAGGCGATTGGACAGCAGCACCGCATCGGCGCTGGTCTTGGCCAGGTCGGTGGCCGAGCCCATGGCCACGCTGATATCGGCGGCGGCCAGCACTGGCACGTCGTTGACCCCGTCGCCGAGCATCAGCACCTTGCGGCCCTGCTGGTGCAATTGCTGCAACACTTGCAGCTTGTCGTCCGGGCGCAGGCCGCCGCGGGCTTCGTCGATCTGCAATTGCGCGGCGACGCTGGCGACCATCGGCGAGCTGTCCCCGGACAGCAGCAAGGTGTGCCAGCCGCGGGCCTTGCAGGCTGCCAGCAGGGCCGGGGCATCGCTGCGCAGGCAGTCGTCGAGCACTAGCCAGGCGAGGGCGCCCTGGGTATCGCCGAGCAGCAACCACTGGCCGGCTTCATCGGGCATTTGCGGTATCGCGCAACCGCTGAGTTGGCAGACGAACGCCGGTTGGCCGATCCGCAGGCGCTGGCCCTGGACCGATCCTTCCAGGCCCAGCCCCGGGCTGCTGGTGACATCCTCGGCGGCCACCGGTGCCCGGCCGAACGCCTTGGCGATAGGATGTTCGGAGCGGTTTTCCAGGGCCGCGGCCAGGCTCAGGCAAGCATCGCCGGACAGGCTGCCCAGGGGGCGGATGGCGCGCAGGGCCAGGCGGCCTTCGGTCAGGGTGCCGGTCTTGTCGAAGATCACCGTATCGATCTGGTTCAGGCCTTCGAGGACATGGCCGCGGGTCAGCAGCAGGCCAAGCTTGTGCAGGGTGCCAGTGGCGGCGGTGAGAGCCGTGGGGGTGGCCAGGGACAGCGCGCAGGGGCAAGTGGCGACCAGCATCGCCAGGACGATCCAGAAGGCCCGTGGCGCGTCCAGTTGCCACCACAGCAAACCGATGGCGGCTGCGGCTATCAGCGACAACAGCAGGAACCACTGGGCGGCGCGATCGGCCACTTCGGCCAGGCGGGGTTTTTCGGCCTGGGCCCGGTCCAGCAGGCGGACGATGGCCGACAGGCGAGTGTCCTGGCCCAGGGCCCGGACCTCCACGGTCAATGCCCCCTCGACGTTCAAGGTTCCGGCGGTGACGGTATCGCCCAGGCCCCGGGGTTGTGGCAGGTATTCGCCGGTGAGCAGCGATTCGTCGACGCTCGACTGGCCGTCGAGGATCTTGCCGTCCGCCGGCAACACCGCGCCGGGATGCACCAGCACCCGGTCGCCCAGGCGCAATTCGCTAAGCAGGATGCGTTCGCTCTGGCCGTTTGCGTCCAGGCGCAGGCAGGAGGCCGGTAGCAGGTTGACCAGTTGCGCGGTGGCCGCCGCAGTCCGTTCCCGGGCTCGGCGCTCCAGGTAGCGGCCGGCGAGGAGGAACAGGGCGAACATGCCCACCGCGTCGAAATACAGCTCGCCGACTCCGCTGATGGAGGTCCAGATGCCTGCCAGGTAGGCCCCGCCGATGGCCAGGGACACCGAGACGTCCATGGTCAGGTGGCGAGTGCGCAGGTCACGCATCGCGCCCTTGAAGAACGGCGCGCAGCTATAGAAGACGATAGGAGTGGTGAGGAACAGCGCGACCCAGCGCAGGATGGTGTGCAGTTCCGGGCTCAGGTCGATGTTGAATTCCGGCCAGGTGGCCATGGTCGCCATCATTGCCTGGAACCACAGCAGGCCGGCCACGCCCAGTTGGCGTAGGGCCAGGCGGTTCTCGCCAGCCAGTTGCTCGCTGGCTTTGTCCGGCTGGTAGGGATGGGCGGCGTAGCCGATCTGGCGCAGCTGCGCGAGCAACTGGCTCAAGGGCAGCTCGCTGTCGGCCCAGCTCACGTGCAGGCGATGATTGGACAGGTTGAGCCGGGCTTCGGCCACTGCCGGCAGGCTGCGCAGGTGCTTCTCGATCAACCAGCCGCAGGCGGCGCAACTGATGCCTTCCATGAGCAGGGTGGTCTGCGCCAGTTCGCCCTCGTGGCGGACGAAGGGCTGTTGCACATCGGCGCGATCGTACAGCGCCAGTTCATCCACCAGTTGTACCGGCAAGGCCTCGGGGTTGGCGGATGCTTCACTGCGGTGGCTGTAATAGTGCTCCAGGCCACCGGCGACTATCGCCTGCGCGACCGCCTGGCAACCCGGGCAGCAGAACTCCCTGGATTCGCCGAGCACGACGGCGGTGAACCGGCTGCCGGGAGGAACCGGCAGGGCGCAGTGGTAGCAAGGCAGTGGCGTGGTCATCGGCAGTCTTTTGGCTCTGGGAAAAACTCATCGCCGGCCAGTCGACTCCTGCCTGGGGGCAGGGAGGCGGCAGGCCGGCGATGTATGGCGGGTGTCGATCAGTTCAGGTCTTCGGCGCCTTGCAGCGGCTCGTCGCCCAACAGCAGGTCCTTGTCGTGGCTGACCTGTTCTTCCTCGAACATGCGCCAGGTCTTGTCGCTCTCGACCCCGAGCAGCTCGACGAAGCGCCGGCCCTCGACCTTGTCGTTCACCTGGCCGATGTAGCGACCGTGTTCGGTTTCGCTGCGGGTCAGGACGATCTTGCGATCCTTCTCTGGCTGGGTCGGCGAGATCAGGTTCAGCTCAAGGCTCTTGGGCTGGCTGTCGCCGCTCAAGCGCAGTTCGACTTCGCCGGTCAGGTCGTCGAGGTGCACGCTGGCGCGCATCTTCAACGTTTGTGCCAGCAGCTCGCGGTCCAGGGAGCGGTTGATGCCTTTGCCGGCCTCGTAGTAGTTGTCGTTGACCAGGTTGTCCGGGTTGTTCACCGCAATGGTCACCATGGACAAGGTCAGGGCTACCGAGCAGGCGAGGATGCCGATGATGATCCAGGGCCAGAGGTGCTTGTACCAGGGGGTTGTGGCGACGGCTGTAGGCATGCTCATTTCTCTTAACGAATTTGTGGGCCGATGAATCGGCTCTTGGCTTCGACCTGGACGCTTTCGTCATCGATGTCCTTGAGGATGAACTTCACCTCGTTGGTGGTCGATGGCAGTTGTTCCGGAGCGATCGACAGCTCCGCGGGCATGCTGACGATGTCGCCAGCCACCACATGGATTTCGCGCTTGCCCTGCAGCTTGAGGTCCGGCAGGCCGGTGGCGTCCAGTACATAGGTATGGTCGCGCTGGTCCTTGTTCATGATCTTCAGGCTGTAGACGTTCTCGATCCGGCCTTCGGCGTTCTCGCGGTACAACACCCGGTCCTTGCTGACGTCGAAGCCCACCAGCGAGCGCATCAGGAACGCGGTGACCAGCAGGCTGATCATGGTCAAGAGCACCAGGGCGTAGCCGATCAGGCGCGGACGAAGTTTATGGGTTTTCTGTCCGGAAAGGTTGTGTTCGGTGGTGTAGCTGATGAGACCGCGAGGGTAGTCCATCTTGTCCATGATGCTGTCGCAGGCATCGATGCAGGCGGCACAACCGATGCACTCGATCTGCAGGCCGTCGCGGATGTCGATGCCGGTAGGGCAGACCTGGACGCACATGGTGCAATCGATGCAGTCGCCCAGGCCCTGGGCCTTGTAGTCGGCGCCTTTCTTGCGTGGGCCACGGCCTTCGCCCCGGCGTGGGTCGTAGGACACGATCAGGGTGTCCTTGTCGAACATCACGCTCTGGAAGCGGGCGTAGGGGCACATGTAGATGCACACCTGCTCACGCAGCCAGCCGGCGTTGCCGTAGGTGGCCAGGGTGAAGAACCCGACCCAGAAATAGGACCAGCCATCGGCCTGGCCGGTGAAGAAGTCGATGACCAGTTCACGGATCGGCGAGAAGTAGCCGACGAAGGTCATGCCGGTGACGAAACCGATCAGCAGCCACAGGCTGTGCTTGGCGAACTTGCGCAGGAACTTGTTGGCGCCCATGGGTGCCTTGTCCAGCTTGATCCGCTGGTTGCGGTCGCCTTCGGTGACCTTTTCGCACCACATGAAGATCCAGGTCCAGACGCTCTGCGGGCAGGTGTAGCCGCACCAGATGCGCCCGGCGTAGACGGTGATGAAGAACAGGCCGAAGGCGGCGATGATCAGCATGCCCGACAGCAGGATGAAGTCCTGGGGCCAGAAGGTGGCGCCGAAGATGAAGAACTTGCGCTCCGGCAGGTTCCACCAGACGGCCTGGTGGCCGCCCCAGTTGAGCCAGACGGTACCGAAGTACAGCAGGAACAGGCCGGCACCGCCCATCATGCGCAGGTTGCGGAACAGGCCGGTGAAGGCACGGGTGTAGATTTTTTCTCTGGAGGCGTAGAGGTCGACGCTTTTGCTGGCGTTTTTGGCAGGCGGGGTTACATCGTGTACAGGAATCTGATTGCTCATCATTGCATCCCACGGCAGTGGAAAAATGCCTCGGCCAGTACGTGCCGACCGGGGTCAAAAGGGGTGTTGCAGTGGCGCAATGATACGCCTGTCGCTCTAGGGCAAGGGTGCGACCTTTGGTCGCGTTGGGGGAAGTCAAGCGATAGTGTAGTGACCTGAATCAATTGACTTGTGGATTATGGACGGTTTTGCACTCCATGCCGTTCGAATCTTTCATGGCTTCGGAAAAATCCCTGGGCAGTTGTCGGCTTTACCTTGGGCTTCTATGCGTTACGAAGGGCATTTTGGGCAGAGAATGGCGCCCAATGAAAACGGCCCCGCCAACATGCGTTGGCGGGGCCGTTCGGGTATCGCCTTCAGGCCATGGGCTTATTCGGCGTCGGCCTGCTTGTCACCGTGGGACAGGCTGTAGACATAAGCCGCCAGCAGGTGGACCTTGTCGTTGCCTTGCAGTTGCTCCTGGGCAGGCATCACGCCCTGGCGACCATGGCGAATGGTCTGCTGCAACTGGGCGAAGCTCGAACCGTAGATGAACGCTGCCGGGTGGGTCAGGTTGGGTGCGCCCATGGCTGGGGTGCCCTTGCCTTCAGGACCGTGGCAGACCGCGCAGTTGGCGGCGAACAGCTTCTGGCCATTGGCCGGGTCGGCCTTGATGCCTTCCGGCAGCTTGCGACCATCGAGGTTGGTCAGGACATAGGCGGCAACATCGCTGACGCCTTGTTCCTTGATCACATCCACCCAGGCCGGCATCACGGCGTGACGACCGCCCATGATGGTGGCCTTGATGGTTTCCGGCTCGCCGCCCCAGCGCCAGTCGGCGTCGGTCAGGTTGGGGAAGCCATAGGCACCCTTGGCATCGGAACCGTGGCAGACCGAGCAGTTGGAAGCGAACAGGCGGCCACCCATTTTCAGGGCTTGCGGATCCTTGGCGACTTCCTCGATCGGCATGGCTGCGTATTTGGCGAAGATCGGACCGAACTTGGCGTCGGACCGAGCCATTTCCTTTTCCCACTCATGTACGCCGGTCCAGCCGGACTGGCCGTTGGCGAATGCGGTCTGCTTCTCGTTATCAAGGTAGTTGTAGCCAGGCAGGAGGCCTTTCCAGTTGCCCAGGCCGGGGTACAGCACCAGGTAACCCAGGGCGAAGACGATGGTGCCGACGAACAGCATGAACCACCATTTCGGCAGTGGGTTGTCGTACTCCTCGATCCCGTCGAAGGCGTGGCCGACCGTCTCGTCGGTCTGCTCGGCGCGCTGGCCCTTGCGGGTCGACAGCAGCAGCCAGGTCAGGGCGAAGATGGTACCCAGACTGAGGACTGTGACGTACAGACTCCAGAACGTAGTCATTCTTTGTTACTCCTAGAAGCTTGCTCGACGTGCTTGATGGCGTCGGGGTCATCCGCGAACGGCAGCAAGGTCGCGTCGTCAAACTCGGACTTGCGCTTGGGGCTGAACACCCAGAGTGCCAGGCCGACGAAGGCCACCATCACGACAAGGGTGCCCAGGCCACGAATCATCCCGATATCCATCTAGATCACCGTTTGCTTTTGATGATGGTGCCCAGGCCTTGCAGATAGGCCACCAGCGCGTCCATTTCGGTCTTGCCCTTCACGGCATCCTTGGCTCCGGCGATGTCTTCGTCGGTGTAGGGAACGCCGAGCGCGCGCAGGACTTCCATTTTCTTCGCGGTGTCCTTGCCGTCGAGCTTGTTTTCTACGAGGAACGGATAAGCCGGCATCTTCGACTCGGGGACAACGTTGCGCGGGTTGTACAGATGCGCACGCTGCCAGTCATCGGAGTAGCGGCCGCCAACCCGGGCCAGGTCCGGACCGGTACGCTTGGAGCCCCACAGGAATGGATGATCCCAGACGCTTTCACCGGCTACCGAGTAGTGGCCATAGCGTTCGGTTTCGGCGCGGAACGGACGGACCATCTGCGAATGGCACTGTACGCAGCCTTCGCGGATGTAGATGTCGCGGCCTTCCAGTTGCAGCGCGGTGTAGGGCTTCATGCCTTCCACCGGCTTGTTGGTGACGTCCTGGAAGAACAGCGGGACGATCTGGGTCAGGCCGCCGATGCTGACGGCGATGACCATGAAGAAGGCCAGCAGGCCAATGTTCTTCTCGACTACTTCATGCTTCATCAGTGAGCTCCAACTACAGCGATCTGAGCAGCGGCTTCAGCTTCCGCCGGGTTCGAGGCGCGCACGGTACGGAATACGTTGTACGCCATGATCAGCATGCCGGCGGCGAAGAAAGCACCGCCCAGGGCGCGGACGATGAAGCCCGGGTGACTGGCTTGCAGCGCTTCGACGAAGGAGTAGGTGAGGGTGCCGTCGTCGTTGATCGCACGCCACATCAGGCCCTGGGTGATGCCGTTGACCCACATCGAGGCGATGTAGAGCACGGTACCGATGGTCGCCAGCCAGAAGTGGGTGTTGATCAGGCCGATGCTGTGCATCTGCTGACGACCGAAGACTTTCGGGATCAGGTGGTACAGGGCGCCGATGGAGATCATCGCTACCCAGCCCAAGGCACCGGCGTGTACGTGGCCGATGGTCCAGTCGGTGTAGTGGGAGAGGGCGTTGACGGTCTTGATCGCCATCATCGGACCTTCGAAGGTCGACATGCCGTAGAACGCCAGGGACACCACCAGGAAGCGCAGGATCGGGTCGGTGCGCAGCTTATGCCAGGCGCCCGAGAGGGTCATCATGCCGTTGATCATGCCGCCCCAGCTCGGAGCCAGGAGGATCAGCGACATGATCATGCCCAGCGACTGCGCCCAGTCCGGCAGCGCGGTGTAGTGCAGGTGGTGCGGACCGGCCCAGATGTACAGGGTGATCAGTGCCCAGAAGTGCACGATCGACAGGCGATAGGAGTAGACCGGACGCTCGGCCTGCTTGGGCACGAAGTAGTACATCATCCCCAGGAAGCCGGTGGTCAGGAAGAAGCCCACGGCGTTGTGGCCGTACCACCACTGAATCATCGCGTCGGTGGCGCCGGCATAGGCCGAGTAGGACTTGAAGAAGCTGACCGGCAGGGAGGCGTGGTTGACGATGTGCAGCATCGCCGTGACCACGATGAAGGCGCCGTAGAACCAGTTACCCACGTAGATGTGCTTGGTCTTGCGCTTGGTGATGGTGCCGAAGAACACCAGGCCGTAGGTGACCCACACGATCGCCAGGAGGATAGCCAGGGGCCATTCCAGTTCGGCGTATTCCTTGGTGGTGGTGTAACCCAATGGCAGGGTCACGATGGCACCGACGATCACCGCCTGCCAACCCCAGAAGGTGAAGGCCGCGAGGCTGTCGGAAATCAGTCGCGTCTGGCAGGTTCGCTGCACGACATAGTAAGAGGTGGCAAACAGTGCACATCCACCGAAGGCGAAGATCACCAGGTTGGTGTGCAGTGGGCGCAGGCGTCCAAACGTCGTCCATGGCAGGCCGAAGTTCAACTCCGGCCAGACCAGTTGCGAGGCGATGAAGACACCGAGCCCCATGCCAAGGATCCCCCAGACCACCGTCATGATGGCGAACTGGCGGACTACCTTATAGTTATAAGCAGTCGGACTGATTGCTGTGCTCATTTCTAAGGTTCCACGGTTTGGGTGTTTTATTAGGGATAAAAATCGGTCGCAAGTATGGAGAAAGCAGGGGGTCATTGCAACGCGCCATGACCTGCGTCAATGCGTTCCATGCCTGATTCTGCGGCCTTTCCCTATGCCGAGTAGGGACAAAAAAC
This sequence comes from Pseudomonas sp. MSSRFD41, assembly GCF_014230245.1. NCBI lineage: Bacteria > Pseudomonadati > Pseudomonadota > Gammaproteobacteria > Pseudomonadales > Pseudomonadaceae > Pseudomonas > Pseudomonas sp. MSSRFD41. The sequence goes on from NZ_JACKZK010000010.1 coordinate 164,652, forward strand.
ACCCTCTGACAAACAGTCGCAGTGGACAAAAAAATCGGGGTGTCAGGTCAGTTGTAACCGGGTGTGTTCAAGCCCCTTGAACAGCTGACAGGCGGTCAGCGAGTCGACAGCCGGTATAAACCAGCCTTTGCGGCCTGTCATCGAACGAAAGCTTCGAGCGTCGCCCATACCTTTGGCCTGCGACCGGCTTTCGCCAGTCCACTTCGGGGTAAGCCTAGACCTGATTCGAATGGGTGCAAACGTGGCGGGGTAGAGGGGTGCGACACTTGGTCGCAAAGAGGCGAGGGGAACTTCAGGGGACAAGCTGCGGGTAAACCCGCAGCTTGTTGGTGTTGCTTTACTGACCGCTTGCAGCTTGCGGCTTGCTGCCGTGGGACAGGCTGTACACGTAGGCCGCCAGCAACTGCACCTTGTCGTTGCCCAGCAGTTCGCTCTGCGCCGGCATGTGGCCCTGGCGACCATGGCGGATGGTCTGTTGCAGTTGGGCCAGGCTGGTGCCGTAGATGAAGCCGGCTGGTTGGGTCAGGTCCGGCGCGCCCATGATGGCGGTGCCCTTGCCATTCGCACCGTGGCAAGCCACGCAGGTGGTGCTGAAGGCTTGCTGGCCGGCTACCAGGTCAGCGTCGTTATCGGCTGGCAGCGGCAGGCCGGCCAGTTCATGACGCACATAGGCGGCGACGTTCTTCACGCCGTCTTCCTTGAGCACTTCACCCCAGGCCGGCATCGCGGCCATGCGTCCGCCCATGATGGTGGCCTTGATGGTCTGGGCATCGCCACCCCAGCGCCAGTTGTCGTCGGCCAGGTTCGGGAAGCCGAAGGCACCCTTGGCGTCGGAGCCGTGGCAGACCGAGCAGTTGGAGGCGAACAGGCGACCACCCATTTTCAACGCTTGGGGGTCCTTGGCGACTTCTTCCACGGGCATGGCGGCGAATTTGGCGAAGATCGGACCGAACTTCACGTCCGCCTTGGCCATTTCCTTTTCCCATTCCTTGGTCTGGGTCCAGCCGTCCTCATAGCCCGGCAGGACGCCTTTCCAGTTGCCCAGGCCCGGATAGAGGATCAGGTAGCCAACGGAAAACACCAGGGTGCCGGCGAACAGCAGGAACCACCATTGCGGCAGGGGGTTGTCGTATTCCTCGATGCCATCGAACGCGTGACCCATGGTCTGGTCCACGCTGCCCTTGGTTTCACCCCGACGGGTGCCGACCAGCAGCCAGGTCAGGCCGATCAGGCTGCCGATGGTCAGTACGCAGATCCACGTACTCCAGAAGGTGGTCATGGCCGAATGCTCCTTGTTGCAGGCTCTTGTGGTTGAGCGTCATCAGATGAAGTGCTCGCCGCCGGGTCATCGGCGAAGGGCAGCAGGCGTGCCTGGGCAAACTCGGGATTGCGCTTGGTGTTGAACACCCAGATCGACAAGCCGACGAAGGCGATCATCACTACCAGGGTCCCGAGCCCGCGGATCATGCCGCTATCGAGTGCAAAGCCCATGGCTCACCTCTTGCTCTTGATCGAAGTGCCAAGCACTTGCAGGTAGGCCACCAGGGCGTCGATCTCGGTCTTGCCCTTGAGCGAGGCGGTCGCACCGGCGATGTCTTCGTCGGTGTAAGGCACGCCAAGGGTACGCATGACCTTGAGCTTGGTTTCGGTATGGCTGCTGTCCACCGGTGCGGTCACCAACCATGGGTAGGCTGGCATCTTCGACTCGGGCACGACGTTGCGCGGGTTGTACAGGTGCGCACGGTGCCAGTCGTCGGAGTAGCGGCCGCCAACCCGGGCCAGGTCCGGACCGGTACGCTTGGAGCCCCACAGGAATGGATGATCCCAGACGCTTTCACCGGCTACCGAGTAGTGGCCATAGCGTTCGGTTTCGGCGCGGAACGGACGGACCATCTGCGAATGGCACTGTACGCAGCCTTCGCGGATGTAGATGTCGCGGCCTTCCAGTTGCAGCGCGGTGTAGGGCTTCATGCCTTCCACCGGCTTGTTGGTGACGTCCTGGAAGAACAGCGGGACGATCTGGGTCAGACCGCCGATGCTCACCGCGAAGACCATCAGCAGCATGAGCAAGCCGACGTTTTTCTCAATCGTTTCGTGTTTCATGGCGGACTCCTCAGGCCATCTGCGCAGCGGCGTTGACTTCGGCTGGCGCCGCGGCACGCACGGTGCGCCAGGTGTTGTAAGCCATCAGGAACATGCCGCTGAGGAAGATCGCCCCACCGACCAGCCGCACGATGAAGCCTGGGTGGCTGGCCACCAGGGTTTCGACGAAGGAGTAGGTGAGGGTGCCGTCTTCGTTGACTGCACGCCACATCAGGCCCTGGGCGATGCCGTTGACCCACATCGAGGCGATGTAGAGCACGGTGCCGATGGTGGCCAGCCAGAAATGGGTGTTGATCAGGCCGAGGCTGTACATCTGCTCGCGACCGAAGACTTTCGGGATCAGGTGGTACAGCGAACCGATGGAGATCATCGCAACCCAGCCCAGGGCGCCGGCGTGTACGTGGCCGATGGTCCAGTCGGTGTAGTGGGAGAGGGCGTTGACGGTCTTGATCGCCATCATCGGACCTTCGAAGGTCGACATGCCGTAGAACGCCAGGGACACCACCAGGAAGCGCAGGATCGGGTCGGTGCGCAGCTTATGCCAGGCGCCCGAGAGGGTCATCATGCCGTTGATCATGCCGCCCCAGCTCGGAGCCAGGAGGATCAGCGACATGATCATGCCCAGCGACTGCGCCCAGTCCGGCAGCGCGGTGTAGTGCAGGTGGTGCGGACCGGCCCAGATGTACAGGGTGATCAGTGCCCAGAAGTGCACGATCGACAGGCGATAGGAGTAGACCGGACGCTCGGCCTGCTTGGGCACGAAGTAGTACATCATCCCCAGGAAGCCGGTGGTCAGGAAGAAGCCCACGGCGTTGTGGCCGTACCACCATTGCACCATGGCATCGGTCGCACCGGCATACAGCGAGTAGGACTTGGTCAGGCTGACCGGCAGTTCCAGGTTGTTGACGATATGCAGGATGGCCACGGTGATGATGAAGCCACCGAAGAACCAGTTACCCACATAGATGTGCTTGGTGTTGCGCTTGACCAGGGTGCCGAAGAACACGATGGCGTAGGCCACCCAGACAATGGTGATCAGGATATCGATCGGCCATTCCAGTTCGGCGTATTCCTTGGAGCTGGTGTAGCCCAATGGCAGGCTGATGGCCGCCAGCAGGATCACCAGCTGCCAGCCCCAGAAGCAGAACGCGGCGATTTTCGGCGCGAACAGCGTGGTCTGGCAGGTGCGCTGCACCGAATAGAACGACGTGGCAAACAGTGCACAGCCACCGAAGGCGAAGATCACTGCGTTGGTGTGCAATGGCCGCAGGCGACCGAAGCTGGTCCACGGCAGATCGAAGTTGAGTTCGGGCCACACCAACTGGGCTGCGAGAAAAACCCCGAGTCCCATGCCGACGATGCCCCACACCACCGTCATAATGGCGAATTGGCGGACCACCTTGTAGTTGTAGGCGGTACTGATAGAAGTGTTCATGGTTCCCCATCCACGGTTCAGCTGAAGTGAAAGCGACTGCGCGCGGCACGGCGCGCCCACTTCGTCTGGAGTTATAGGCAGACTAAAAGCGAGGCAAGCATGAGCAATGAGCACAAGGCCAGTATTGACGGGGATCAATGGGCGCAGTGCGTGCGGGAACGGGGCTGGTTGTGGGACGTCGCGGCGAGCGCGACCCCGGGCACGTCACCGACCTTGATCCTGGCTCACGGTGCTGGAGCGCCGATGGACAGCGGGTTCATGGAGCAGATCGCTGAACGCCTTGCCAGGCATGGGGTAAACGTCTTGCGCTTCGAGTTCCCCTACATGGCCCAGCGTCGCCTGGACGGCGGCAAGCGTCCTCCGAACCCGGCGCCCAGGCTCCTGGAGTGCTGGCGCGAGGTGTATGCCCAGGTGCGACCTTATGCCGCCGGGGTGCTGGCGGTGGGTGGCAAGTCCATGGGCGGGCGGATGGCCAGCTTGCTGGCCGACGAGCTGCAAGCCGATGCCCTGGTTTGCCTGGGGTATCCCTTCTATGCGGCCGGCAAACCGGAAAAGCCCCGGGTGGCGCACCTGGCCGAACTGACTACGCCGACGCTGATCGTCCAGGGCGAACGCGATGCCCTGGGTAATCGCCCGGCGGTGGAGGCCTATACCCTGGCGCCGGCCATCGAGCTGGAATGGCTGGTGGCGGCCGACCACGATCTCAAGCCCCTCAAGGCCTCGGGGTGCAGCCACGAGCAGCATTTGGAGTCCGCCGCGGCCAGGGTTGCCGGGTTCCTACGGGCGGCAGGCTGAACGCCGGGTCTGGCGGGGCAAAAAAAAACCGGAGGCGCCTGCTTCCGGTTTTTTTAATGCCCCTTGCTGGATCAGCGGTTGAACCGCTCCACCAGCGAGTATTGGGTATGTGCAGTACGGGTCAGGGCCTCGCTGAGTTCGGCCGAATGCTGGGCCTGCTCCGAGGTCTGGTCCGCCAGTTGGGCGATGGTGCTGATGTTGCGGCTGATCTCCTCGGCCACCGAGCTTTGCTCTTCGGTGGCGGCGGCGATCTGGGTGGTCATGTCGGTGATGTTGGCCACCGCTTCGCTGATGCCCACCAGCGCCTGGTCGGCTTCCAGCACCCGGGCCACGCCTTCCTCGGCCTGGCGATGGCCGGCATCCATGGTCTGCACCGCACTGGCGGCGGTTTGCTGCAGCTTGGCGATCAGGGCGTGGATCTGCCCGGTGGACTCGCTGGTGCGTTGCGCCAGCTGGCGCACCTCGTCTGCCACCACGGCGAAGCCGCGACCCATCTCCCCGGCCCGGGCCGCTTCGATCGCGGCGTTCAGCGCCAGCAGGTTGGTCTGGTCGGCGATGCCCTTGATCACGTCCACCACCCCGCCGATTTCGTCGCTGTCCTTGGCCAGCTGGGTCACCGTCTGGCCGGTCTCGCCCACCACCACCGACAGGCGCTGGATGGCTTCACGGGTTTCCCCGGCGATATTGCGGCCGCGCCCGGTAAGACGATTGGCTTCCTGGGTGGCGTCGGCGGTGCGCTGCACGTGGCTGGCCACTTCCTGGGTGGTGGCCGCCATCTGGTTGACCGCGGTGGCGACCTGCTCGGTCTCCTGGCGCTGGCGCTCCAGGCCGCTGGAACTGTTGTGGGCCAGGGTATCGGACTGGCGGGCCTGCTCGTTGAGGTGCTCGGCGGTGTCCTGCAGTCGGGTCAGGCAGGTTTTCAAGCGTGCCTCCTGGCTGAGGATCGACATCTCCAGGCGCGCCTGGGCACCCCGGCTGTCGGTGTACATCTGCGCGATCAGTGGGTCCGAGGTGGTCTGTTCGGCCAGGCGCAGCAGGCGCTTGAGGCCACGCTGTTGCCAGGTCAGGCCCAGCAGGCCCAGCGGCACCGAGAGACCGGCGGCCAGGACGAAGCCCCAGTGGGAGTTGAGCCAGGCACCGATCATGAAGCTCAGTTGGCTGACCAGGATGAACGGCAGCCAGTCTTGCAGTATCGGCAGCCACTTGTCGCGCTTGGGAATGGCCGACTTGCCCTGGTTGATCCGCTTGTAGAGGGATTCGGCGCGGCGCACCTGTTCGGCGGAGGGCTTGACCCGCACCGATTCGTAGCCCACCACCTTGCTGCCCTCGAACACCGGGGTCACGTAGGCGTTGACCCAGTAGTGATCGCCGCTCTTGCAGCGGTTCTTGACGATACCCATCCATGGCAAGCCTTGTTTCAAGGTGGTCCACATGTGGGCGAATACCGCCGCTGGCACATCCGGATGGCGTACCAGGTTGTGCGGCGCGCGAACCAGTTCTTCGCGGGAGAACCCACTGATCTCGACGAAGGCGTCGTTGCAGTAGGTGATGACGCCCTTGGCATCGGTCGTGGAAATCAACCGTTGTTGAGCCGGGAAGGTACGTTCGCGCTGAGTGACAGGCTGGTTATTACGCATGTTTTTTCAATCCGCAAGGCTTTGGTAAGTGATCGGCCGCTTTAGCCGATTATTGAAATTATTTTTCAATAATCGGCACTGGGTCTCATTGGCAGAGTGTGTTGTGTCGTCGTATGCGGCGCCGGCATCCAGCGGCGTTGGCGAGGGGCTAATCATTGACCTTCTTCCTTGGCAGTCAATACGTCTGAAGTACTGGTTTTGGCAATTCGCTTGCGGTTTTGCAGTGTCCGGGCCTATCCGGCGAGCATCGGATAGGTGAAAAGCCCGAAATGCAGCAGGTTCAGTCCGAAGTGGGTGGCCAGCGCGGCTCCCAGGCCCCCGAACCGATAGGCCAGACCGTACCCGATCCCGGCGACGCTCGCCAGCAGCGTCCATTGCCAGCCGGCTCCCAGGTGCGCCAGGCCGAACAGCAGGGCCGAGGCGAGCAGGGCCAGGTTCTCGCCGTAGGGCAGGTGTTGCAGGCGCCGGCTCAGGCCACCCTGGATATAACCCCGGAACAGCGCCTCTTCCACCAGTGTCACCAGCAGCAGGTTGTTCAGTACCCATAGCCAGGCCTGTTCCGGCCATTTGGGGGCCCAGCCGATGATGCCCAGCAGCAAGGCGCCGCCCAGCGCAGCGATGGCGCACAAGAGCAGGGCCAGGGCACCGGCGTACAGCGACAGGCGCAGGGAGCGACGACCGACGATCCAGGGGCAGGCCAGCAACAGCCAGAAACCGATCAGCGGCTTGTCCTGGTTCAGGTACAGGGAAAACGGCACGGCGTCATCGGTGAGGCGTTGCGGGTCGATGGCGCGTCCGTTGTAGAAGCCGGGTAGCCAGTGCATCGCCAGGGCCAGGGCGACGACCACGAACAGGCTGTGACCCAGGTATCGGCCGATGGGGCTGCGCTGCTGGCGTACGGCGAAGCCGGCGCACAACAACAGCAAGAGCGGGAGGGCGGCCAGCAGCCCCAGTTGTCCATAGCTCAGGGCCAGCGCATAGCCAAGGGAAAGGAGTGCCAGGTACATCCATGGCAGAGCGGTCATGGGGAATCCTTGTTGCGAAAGAAGGGGTATTGCAGAGACGTTGCCCGGTGCCTGATCTGTAGTCGTTGCTGTGACCGGGTAGTCAGGTTTTGCGGTCGGGCATTATAACCAGTCGATTTGTATGCGTTAACCCAATGAAAGACACCGCCCGAAGGCGGTGTCTGTGGCTGTCATGGGTCAGGCCGCGATCAATTGGCGCAAGACGTAGTGCAAGATCCCTCCGGACTTGAAGTATTCCACTTCGTTCAGGGTGTCGATGCGGCACAGCACCTCGATCTGCTCCCGGCTGCCATCCTCGCGGGTGATCACCAGTTGCAGGTTCATCCGCGGGGCCAGTTGCGTGCCGCCGAGGCCGAGGATATCCAGGGTCTCGCGGCCGCTGAGCTTGAGGCTCTTGCGATCCTGGCCGGCCTTGAACTGCAGCGGCAGCACGCCCATGCCCACCAGGTTGGAGCGGTGGATACGCTCGAAGCTCTCGGCGATCACCGCCTTGACCCCCAACAGGTTGGTGCCCTTGGCCGCCCAGTCGCGGCTCGAGCCGGTGCCGTACTCCTGCCCAGCAATCACTACCAGTGGCGTGCCCATGGCCTGGTACTTCATGGCCGCGTCGTAGATCGCCATTTTCTCGCCAGTGGGGATGTACAGCGTATTGCCGCCTTCCTCGCCGCCGAGCATTTCGTTGCGGATGCGGATGTTGGCGAAGGTACCGCGCATCATCACTTCATGGTTGCCGCGCCGCGAGCCATAGGAGTTGAAGTCCCGGGGTTCCACGCCCTTGTCCCGCAGGTAGCGCCCGGCGGGGCTGTCGGCCTTGATGTTGCCGGCGGGGGAAATATGGTCGGTGGTCACCGAATCCCCCAGCAGCGCCAGGACCCGTGCGCCATTGATGTCCTTGACCTCGGGCAGGGCGCCGGCGATGTCGTCGAAGAACGGTGGGTGCTGGATATAGGTCGAGTCGTCCTGCCAGACATAGGTCGCGGCCTGGGGGACCTCGATGGCCTGCCACTGGGCGTCGCCGGCGAACACCTCGGCGTACTCCTTGTGGAACATCCGGGTGTTGACCTGGGCGACGGCGTCGGCAATTTCCTGGCTGCTGGGCCAGATGTCCTTCAGGTACACCGGCTGGCCATCCTTGCCCTGGCCCAGGGGCTCGCGGCTGAGGTCGATGCGTACCGTGCCGGCCAGGGCATAGGCCACCACCAGGGGCGGCGAGGCCAGCCAGTTGGTCTTCACCAGCGGATGCACCCGGCCTTCGAAGTTGCGGTTGCCGGACAGCACCGAGGCGACCGTCAGGTCGGAGGTCTGGATGGCCTTCTCGATCGGTTCCAGCAGCGGGCCGGAGTTGCCGATGCAGGTGGTGCAGCCGTAACCCACCAGGTCGAAGCCCAGTTGGTCGAGGTAGGTGGTCAGGCCGGCAGCCTGGTAGTAGTCGGTCACCACCTTGGAACCGGGCGCCAGGGAGCTCTTGACCCAGGGCTTGCGCTGCAGGCCTTTTTCCAGCGCCTTCTTGGCCACCAGCCCGGCGGCCATCATCACGCTGGGGTTGGAGGTATTGGTGCAGGACGTGATGGCGGCGATCACCACCGCGCCGTTCTTCAGGCGGTAGGTCTGGCCTTCATGCTGGTAGTCGGTCTCGCCGACCAGGTCGGCATTGCCCACGGCGACGCCACCGCCGCCTTCGCTTTCAAGGCGGCCTTCTTCCTTGCTGGTGGGCTTGAACTGCAGGTCGAGGAAGTCGCTGAAGGCCTGGGCCACATCCGGCAAGGCCACCCGGTCCTGGGGCCGCTTGGGTCCGGCGAGGCTGGCTTCGACGGTGCCCATGTCCAGGGCCAGGCTGTCGCTGAACACCGGTTCCTTGCCCGGCAGGCGCCACAGGCCCTGGGCCTTGCTGTAGGCCTCGACCAGTTTCACCAGTGCGGCTGGGCGGCCCGACAAGCGCAGGTAGTCGAGCGTCACCTGGTCCACCGGGAAGAACCCGCAGGTGGCGCCATATTCAGGGGCCATGTTGGCGATGGTGGCGCGGTCGGCCAGGGGCAGGTCGGCCAGGCCATCACCGTAGAACTCGACGAATTTGCCCACCACGCCTTTCTTGCGCAGCATCTGGGTCACGGTCAGCACCAGGTCGGTGGCGGTGATGCCTTCCCTGAGCTTGCCGGTGAGCTTGAAACCGATGACCTCCGGAATCAGCATCGACACCGGCTGGCCGAGCATTGCCGCTTCGGCCTCGATCCCGCCCACGCCCCAGCCCAGCACGCCCAGGCCGTTGATCATGGTGGTGTGGGAGTCGGTGCCCACCAGGGTGTCGGGGAAGGCATAGGTGCGGCCGTCCTCGTCCTTGCTCCAGACGGTGCGCCCCAGGTATTCCAGGTTGACCTGGTGGCAGATGCCGGTGCCCGGCGGTACCACGCTGAAGTTGTCGAAGGCGCTCTGGCCCCAGCGCAGGAAGGCGTAGCGTTCGCCGTTGCGTTGCATTTCGATGTCGACGTTCTGTTCGAAGGCGCTGCTGCTGGCGAACTTGTCCACCATCACCGAGTGGTCGATCACCAGGTCCACCGGCGACAGCGGGTTGATCCGTTGCGGATCGCCACCGGCCTTGGCCATGGCCGCGCGCATGGCGGCCAGGTCGACCACCGCGGGCACCCCGGTGAAGTCTTGCATTAGCACCCGCGCCGGGCGGTACTGGATCTCGCGGTCGGAGCGGCGCTCCTTGAGCCAGGCGGCGAGGGCCTTCAGATCGTCGCTGGTGACGGTCTCGTTGTCCTCCCAGCGCAGCAGGTTCTCCAGCAGGACCTTGAGCGACATGGGCAGGGCATCGATATCGCCCAGGCTCCGCGCTGCGTCCGGCAGGCTGAAATAGTGATAAGTCTTGTCGTCGACTTTCAGGGTCTTGAGGGTTTTCAGGCTATCGAGGGATGGCATTGAACGACTCCTTCTGGCCCGCACGGCTACGGGCCTGTGATACGGACAGAGAGTTAACCTAGCTCTGTTTGGGTCTTATCGCTAATCACTGGACTGCTGGGTTCAGCCCAAGGTTCCTAACTCGGTTATCATGCGCCGTTTTTCGTGACAGGCTTTGCGCGTGCTCCGTTTCGTTGATCCGGGGCACTTTCGGGCAGGTTTGCGCAACGATTGATCGCCAACGCCCAGGAGATTCCATGAACACCCTGTTTATCCATTGCCGTCCCGGTTTCGAAGGCGAGGTCTGCTCGGAGATCGCTGATCATGCGGCCCATTTGCATGTCGCCGGATATGCCAGGGCCAAGCCGGGCACCGCCTGCGCCGAGTTCATCTGCAGCGAGGACGACGGCGCGCAGCGGCTGATGCAGGGCCTGCGTTTTTCCCAGTTGATCTTTCCCCGGCAGTGGGCGCGGGGAGCTTTCGTCGAGCTGCCGGAAACCGACCGCATCAGCGTGATCCTGGCCCACCTGGACGCTTTCCCGCAGTGCGGCAGCCTGTGGCTGGAAGTGGTGGATACCAACGACGGCAAGGAGCTGTCGAACTTCTGCAAGAAATTCGAAGGTCCGCTGCGCAAGGCGCTCAAGGGCGCCGGCAAGCTGGTGGAGGATGCTGGCTTGCCGCGCCTGCTGCTGACCTTCAAGAGCGGGCGGGAAGTCTTCGTCGGGCTGGCCGATGCCGGCAACTCGGCGATGTGGCCCATGGGCATCCCACGGCTGAAGTTCCCCCGGGAGGCTCCTAGCCGCTCGACCCTGAAGCTCGAAGAGGCCTGGCATCATTTCATTCCGCGAGAGCAGTGGGACGAGCGCCTGCACAGCGACATGACCGGGGTCGACCTGGGAGCCGCCCCGGGCGGCTGGACCTGGCAGCTGGTCAATCGCGGCATGCTGGTGACTGCGGTGGACAATGGGCCGATGGCCGAGAGCCTGATGGACACCGGCCTGGTCCAGCACCTGATGGCTGACGGCTTCACCTACCAGCCCCGGCAACCGGTGGACTGGATGGTCTGCGACATCGTCGAGAAGCCGGCGCGCAACGCAGCCTTGCTGGAGACCTGGATCGGCGAGGGCCATTGCCGCGAGGCGGTGGTCAACCTGAAGCTGCCGATGAAGCAGCGCTATGCCGAGGTCAAGCGCCTGCTGGAGCGGATCGAGGATGGATTCAAGGCCCGAGGCATCCGCGTGGCCATCGGCTGCAAGCAGCTGTACCACGACCGCGAGGAGGTGACCTGCCACCTGCGGCGCCTGGACACCAAGCCTGCCCGTTCCCGCTGAGCCCCTCGCCACATGGCCGGCATTGCGCGACAATGCCGGCCAGTTTCAGGAGTGAACCATGAGTCAGATCATCGATACGCCGGTAGACGGTACCCTCGACGCCACCGGCCTCAATTGCCCCGAGCCGGTGATGATGTTGCACCAGCATATTCGTGACCTGCCGCCGGGCGGGTTGTTGAAGGTGATCGCCACCGACCCGTCCACCCGCCGCGACATCCCCAAGTTCTGCGTCTTCCTCGACCATGAACTGGTGGCGCAGGAGGAAGACGCGGGCACCTATCTCTACTGGATCCGCAAGAAACTCGATTAACTCGCCGAGCGGCTGCTGCGGATCTGCTTGCGTGCGCTGCGCACCAGGCGGATCGACAGCATCAGCGCGGCGCAGCTCAAGCCGACGATCAGGCCTTCCCACAGGCCGCTTGGCCCCCGGGGCGCACCGAACCATTCGGTCAGGCCCAGGGCATAACCCACCGGCAACCCGATACCCCAATACGCGAACAGGGTCAGGATCATCGTCACCCGGGTGTCCTGGTAACCGCGCAGCGCGCCGGCGGCGGTCACCTGGATGCCGTCGGAGAACTGGAACAGCGCCGCGTACACGATCAGCATCGACGCCACCTGGATCACCAGCGGATCGGTGGTGTAGATCGAGGCGATGGGCTCGCGCAGGAAAAACATCAGGCTCGCCGACAGGCAGGCATAGGCCAGCGCCGTCGCCATGCCGACCCCGGCGCTGAAGCGGGCGTTGCGCGGTTCCTGGCGCCCCAGGGACTGGCCGACGCGCACGGTCACGGCCATGGCCAGGGAGTAGGGAATCATGAACATCAGGGCGCTGACGTTGAGGGCGATCTGGTGTCCGGCCACCACCGTGGCGCCCAGGCTGCCGATCAGCAGGGCGATCACCGCGAAGATACTCGACTCGGCGAACACGGCGATGCCGATGGGCAGGCCGACGCCCAGCAGGCGCTTGATCACCGTCGATCGCGGCCACTCGAAACGGCCGAACAGCTGGATCTTGCGATAGGCCGGCGCCCAGCGGACCCAGCCGGCCATGCCCAGCATCATTGCCCACATCACGATCGCCGTGGCCCAGCCGCAGCCAACGCCACCCATGGCCGGCACGCCGAAGTGGCCATAGATGAAGATGTAGTTGATGGGAATGTTCAGGGCCAGGCCGCAGAGGCCGATGACCATGCTCGGCACGGTACGCCCCAGGCCATCGCTCAGGCAGCGCAGCACGTAATACAGGGCCACCGCCGGCAGGCCGCTGGCGATGCCATGCAGGTAGCCCATGCACGGCTCGATCAGCTCCGGATCGACCTTCATCAAGTGCAGCACTGGCTCGGCGCTGATGAGGATCAGCATGGCCGAGATCCCGGCCGCCACGGCCAGCCACAACGCCTGGCGCACCAGCGGGCCGATCTCCTCGAGCTTGTTGGCACCGAAACGCTGGGCGACCTTGGGGGTGGTGGCCAGCAGGGTGCCGGTCATCAACAGGAACACCGGGATCCAGATCGAGTTGCCCAGGGCCACGGCCGCCAGATCGCGGGGGCCCACTCGCCCGGCCATCACCGCATCGACGAAGCCCATGGCGGTGGTGGCCACCTGGGCGATCATGATGGGCAGGGCCAGTACCAGCAGGTCTTTTAGCTCGCGGCCGACCCGGGCGGGGCGGCTGGTGGAGAGGGTGGCGGTGGAGTCGGTCACGGAATTCACGGGGCGAAGCGTCCATAGGTGTGTTGCGCGGGACGCGACAGTCTACGCGTTGCCGCCATGCCTGGGATAAGTCCCGTGTTGTGGATTTGTAATACGGGCCTCGGTTGCCTTCGCGCCTGCAAGCCGTGCTGGTTCGCCGGGTGATCTGGGCCTAAACTGCGCCTCCCCAAGAGGAGCCTGCCATGCTGATCGTTGCCGACGAAAACATTCCCCTGATCGATGAATTCTTTGCCGGGTTCGGCGAGATCCGGCGCTTTCCCGGGCGCGCCATCGATCGCGCCAGCGTGGCCCAGGCGGATGTGCTGCTGGTGCGTTCGGTGACCCAGGTCGATCGTGCCTTGCTCGAGGGCACCCCGGTGCGCTTCGTCGGAACCTGCACCATCGGTACCGACCACCTGGACCTGGACTACTTCCAGCAGGCCGGCATTGCCTGGTCCAGCGCTCCGGGCTGCAACGCCCGCGGGGTGGTGGACTACGTGCTGGGCAGCTTGCTGACCCTGGCCGAGATCGAGGGCGTGGACCTGTCGCGCCGCTGCTATGGCGTGGTCGGCGCTGGTGAGGTCGGTGGCCGCCTGATCGAGGTGTTGCGTGGCCTGGGCTGGCAGGTGCTGGTCTGCGATCCGCAGCGCCAGGCGCTGGAGGGCGGTGACTACGTCAGCCTGGAGCAGTTGCTCGAGCGTTGCGACGTCATCAGCCTGCATACGCCGCTGACCCGCGATGGTGAACATCGTACCTGGCACCTGCTGGATCGCCAGCGCCTGGGGCGGCTGCGCCAGGGCGCCTGGCTGATCAACGCTGCACGAGGCCCGGTGGTGGACAACAGTGCCCTGCGTGAAGTGCTCCTGCAGCGTGAGGACCTGCAGGCGGTGCTGGATGTCTGGGAGCAAGAGCCGACGGTGGACACTGCCCTGGCGGATTTGTGCGTGCTGGCCACGCCGCATATCGCCGGCTACAGCCTGGATGGCAAGCAGCGTGGTACGGCGCAGATCTACCAGGCGTTCTGCCGGCACTTCGGCCATGCCGAGCAGGTCCTGCTGGAGAGCCTGCTGCCAGCGCCGTGGGTGGCGCAGGTCAGCCTGGATGCCAAGGCCGATCCGGCCTGGGCCCTGGCGACGATTTGCCGGGCGGTGTACGACCCGCGTCGCGACGATGCGGATTTTCGCCGGAGCTTGTCCGACGATGTCGCGCAGCAGCGCAGCGCCTTCGACGGGTTGCGCAAGCACTACCCGCAGCGCCGGGAGATCGACGGCCTGCAGGTGCGGATCCAGGGCGAGTCGGCGGATCTGCAGCGGATCGTCCGGGCATTGGGGGCCACGCTGGCCTGAACCGCGGGCATAAAAAACCCGGCCACCAGGCCGGGTCAAGAGGACGTGAGGCTATGTGTCAATCTTGCCGAGCAGGCTTGACCAGTCGCTTTTCCAGTTCGCGGCAGGCGTTCTGGATCATGTCTTCAGTAATAGGTACTTCGCGGCCCTGGGCATCGATGATGGCACAACCCAGAGACTGGTTGGGCTGGGTACGGATCACTTGAATCTTGTCATTGCTGCTGTGTTGCAAGGACATGGCCTGTCTCCTCATCAGGTTGTGTGCTTACTTTAGAATGACCGGGTGACCGGGCTGTTACAGACCAGCGCCAGGGCAGGTCCGGTAACTTCACTCCATCAGAAATACCGCAGGAGTGCCAGTCGCGGATTAGACCGATAACCTCTAGGTGCTAGCGTTACCGGTCATAATCAACCTGACTCATTGCGATTTACCAAAGTTCCTGCGAATTCATCCCGTTACCGGCGCTGCCGTGGGGCGATCGCCGGCGCGTCAACGGATGAACGGCATGCTCTCTTCTCGTCATCGCCGGGCCTTGCGCCTGGCCAGTCGCTTTATCGCTCCCTACCGTTGGCAGGCGCTGGGGGCCTTGCTGGCCCTGGTGCTCACCGCGGGCATCACCCTATCCATGGGGCAGGGCATCCGCCTGTTGGTGGACCAGGGCTTCATGACCCAGTCGCCGCACCTGCTGAACCAGACCATCGGCCTGTTCCTGCTGCTGGTGCTGGCGCTGGCCGTGGGCACCTTCGTGCGTTTCTACCTGGTGTCGTGGATTGGCGAGCGCTGCGTCGCGGACATCCGGCGCCAGGTGTTCAACCACTTGATCTACTTGCACCCGGGTTTCTACGAGAACAATCGCAGCTCGGAAATCCAGTCCCGCCTGACGGCGGACACCACGCTGCTGCAGTCGGTGATTGGATCTTCGCTGTCGTTGTTCCTGCGTAATGCACTGATGGTCCTGGGCGGCATAGTCCTGCTGTTCATCACCAATCCCAAGCTCACCAGCATCGTGGTGATCGCCCTGCCGCTGGTGTTGGTGCCGATCCTGCTTTTCGGTCGCAGGGTGCGCAGCCTGTCGCGCTTGAGCCAGGATCGGATCGCCGATGTGGGCAGCTACGTGGCGCAAACCCTCGGGCAGATCAAGACGGTCCAGGCCTACAACCACCAGGCCGAGGACGAACGGCGCTTCGCCCTGACGGTAGAGGACGCTTTTCATACCGCGCGCCAGCGCATCATCCAGCGTGCCTGGCTGATCACCCTGGTCATCGTCCTGGTGCTGGGCGCCGTGGGGGTGATGCTCTGGGTCGGCGGCATGGATGTGATCGCCGGGCGAATTTCCGCCGGCGAGCTGGCGGCCTTCGTGTTCTACAGCCTGATCGTCGGCAGCGCCTTCGGTACCCTGAGCGAGGTGATCGGCGAGCTGCAACGGGCGGCAGGGGCTGCGGAGCGGATCGCCGAGCTGCTGCGGGAGCAGAGCATCATCCAGGCGCCGAGCGCCGGGCTGGTCCGCTTGCCAGTCCGGGTCAGGGGTGAGCTGCAACTGGAGAACCTGCGCTTTGCCTATCCCTCACGAGCGGATCGCTATGCCCTGGATGGCTTGTCCTTGAACATCCGCGCCGGGGAGACCCTGGCCCTGGTCGGGCCCTCGGGGGCTGGCAAGTCCACCTTGTATGACTTGCTGCTGCGTTTCTACGATCCACAGCAGGGGCAGATCCTGCTGGATGGCGTGCCCCTGGCCAACCTCGATCCGCAGGACCTGCGGCGTTGCTTCGCCCTGGTGTCGCAGAATCCGGCGCTGTTCTTCGGCAGCATCGAGGAGAACCTGCGCTACGGCAATCCTGGCGCGACTGCGGAGCAAGTCCGGGAGGCGGCGCGGATCGCCTATGCCCATGAGTTCATCGAGCAGATGCCCCAGGGCTACCAGACTCACCTGGGCGATGGTGGGCAGGGCCTGTCCGGAGGCCAGCGCCAGCGCCTGGCGATCGCCCGGGCGCTGCTGGTGGATGCACCGATCCTGCTGCTGGACGAGGCCACCAGTGCCCTGGATGCGCAGAGCGAACACCTGATCCAGCAAGCCTTGCCGAGCCTGATGCAGAATCGCACCACCCTGGTGATCGCCCATCGGCTGGCCACGGTGAAGAATGCCGATCGAATCGTGGTCATGGACCAGGGCCGGCTGGTGGCGGTAGGTACGCACCAGCAATTGATTGCCGACAGCCCGCTGTATGCGCGCCTGGCGGCACTACAGTTCAGTGACGGTTCTTGAGTTCACCGGGCTTGATGGTGCGCACGAGGACGTAGTCCTCGCCAGCCACGGAGGATTGCAAGGGACAGGCGCAGAGGCGAAAAAGCCCGCAATCATGCGGGCTTTTTCTTGGGCGGGAGATCAGAGGTCGTCGAAGTAGCGTTCGTGCCAATCCACCAGCGGTTGCGGTGAATTGAGCTTCTGGCCGTAGATCACCGAATAGGACAGGACGTTCTGCACGTACTGGCGGGTTTCGTCGAAGGGGATGCTTTCCACCCACACGTCGAAGCTCAGGTGGTCGGCGCCCTTGAGCCACTGGCGCACTCGGCCGGGGCCGGCGTTGTAGGCTGCGGAGGCCAGCACCCGGTTGCCGTTGAACTGGCTGTGGACCTGGCTCAGGTAGGCCGCGCCCAGCTGGATGTTCTTGTCCGGATCCAGCACTTGCTGCGGCGAGGCCAGGGGAATGCTGAACTTGCGCGCGGTTTCCTTGGCGGTGCCGGGCATCAGTTGCATCAGGCCGCTGGCGCCGACACCGGAGCGGGCGTCGTCCATGAACGCGCTTTCCTGGCGGGTGATGGCGAACACCCAGCTGGAATGCAGGCCACGGACCTTGGCTTCGCGCACCAGGGTATCGCGGTGGGCCATGGGGAAGCGGATGTCCAGGTCGTCCCAGTACTGGGCCTGGCTGATGGTGCGGATGGCCGGGAAGTACCACTTCAGGTCATAGGCCAAGCGGGCCTGGGCGACCATTTCGTCGCGGTTGAAATGCCGGCTGACGTGGTACCACTCGCGACGCCCGTCGACGATCTGTCCCCGGGCATGGAGTTCCAGGGCGCGACGCACGCCGGGAGTGTTGCGTACCTTGTTGATCACCGCCTGGCTGAGCATCAGCGGCTGGTTGTTCAACTGGTAGGGCGCCTTGGCATGATCGGCGGCGAGGAAGCCATAGAAGTCCCGCTCCCGGGACAGGCCCTTGAACAGTGCCTGGGCCTGGGGGTTCTTCGGTTCCGCCAGTTCCAGGCTGCGCGCCTGCCAGTAGCGCCAGCGGTTGGTGCTGGCCAGCTCCTGGGGCAGCTTGCGGGTCAGCTGGTAGGCATCTTCCCAGCGCGCCAGGCGCAATAGCAGGCGCAGGCGCCATTCGGACACGGTGTTGTCCCGCAGCTCGGGATCGTACTTGGTCATCACGTCCAGGGCGCGGCTGTCGAAGCGCCGGGCCAGGGTCAGGCCGATCTCGCGGGCAATGGCCACTTTTTCGTCACGGGAGAAGTGCATGCTGCTGGCATAGCCGTCGAGCAGGGCCATGGCCTTGTCCGGGTCCTGGCGGGCCAGGCGGCGCAGGCCAAGGCCGACCACATCGGACATGGCTTCGTTGGCGGGCTGGAAGCGTGAGGGCTGGCTCAGCAGCTCCGGTTTCTGGGCCACGTCCACCAGCAGGCGGCCCTGGGGCGCCAGGGTGGTCATGCTGTTGACCAGGCTGTTGGCCAGGGCGTAGTTGCGCGCCTCGGCCGCCAGCTTGGCCCGCTGCCAGCGCTTTTGTTCGGTCAGCTGGCCCTCGGCGGCCCACTGGCCGAACAGGCCGTCGCAGGCCGCAGGTTGGGACTTGCCGCTCAGCCAGAGCTTTTCGGCGGTGGCGTAGCCCTCGGCCTTGAGGTTGTGGCCCAGCTGGTACTGGCCGTTGAGGCAGTCGAGTTCGGTGAAGTTGAGCTTGGGGTCGTAGTACTTGGTGAAGGTCGCCCAGTCGCCGCGTTCGGCCAGCCAGCGCAACCAGCGCAGTTTCATCCAGTTGGCCTGGGGCAGGTCGCCGTGTTCGGCGAGGAATTTCTCGATCTCGGCGTTGCTGGCGCTCTTGAGCCGGGCAGTGAGTTCGTCGTAGGCCAGGTAGGGCTCCAGCGGGTAGTCACGCAGCGCATCGGCGTAACGGAAGTAGGGTCCGGAATCACCCTTGGCCAGGGCGCGCTTGGCTTCGTCGTAGTACTGGCGTTGCAGGCTCAGGTCTGCCGCCTGGGTGGATTGGGCGGCAGCGGCGGAAAGAAGCAGGCAGGATAAAAGGCTGAAAAGGCGACTGCGCATGAGACATCCGGGCAGAGAAATCATGACAAGTGCCGACAGGGCCAACACTGATTGCTCACTAGCTTAGCCTTTTGCCAGCAACCGGCGAAAGCTTTGCCGGTTCGCTGGTATCAGTTGGCAACAAATGTCGCCCCAGGGTCGCCACCGGCGAAATAGCCGGCCTTCTGCGAGCCTAACTCAGGTAGAATGCGCGCCCGGTTTTTGGAGAAGAACATGACCCTGCTCAAATTCAGCGATGTGTCCCTTGCTTTCGGCGCCATGCCGTTGCTGGACAAGGTGTCCTGGCAGATCGCCCGTGGCGAGCGGGTGTGCATCATCGGTCGCAACGGTACTGGCAAGTCCAGCATGATGAAGCTGGTCAAGGGCGACCAGAAGCCCGACGACGGTGCCATATGGCGCGCACCCGGCCTGAAGATCGGCGAGTTGCCCCAGGAGTTGCCGGTGGCCGACGAGCGCACCGTGTTCGATGTGGTCGCCCAGGGCCTGGCTGGAGTCGGCGAGCTGCTGGCCCAGTACCATCACCTGAGCCAGAACATCGTCACCGACGCCGACCTGGAAAAGCTGATGCACGTCCAGCACGACCTCGAGGCTCGTGACGGCTGGCGCTTGCAGCAACTGGTGGACAGCACCCTGAGCCGCCTGCAACTGCCTGCCGACAGGACCCTCGCCGAGTTGTCCGGCGGCTGGCGCCGGCGCGTCCTGCTGGCCCAGGCTCTGGTGGCGGAGCCGGACCTGCTGCTGCTCGACGAGCCGACCAACCACCTGGACATCGGTGCGATCGCCTGGCTGGAAGAAGCGTTGAAGGATTTCCCGGGGGCCGTGCTGTTCATCACCCACGATCGTTCCTTCCTGCAGAACCTGGCCACTCGTATTCTCGAACTGGATCGTGGCGGCCTGATCGACTGGAACGGCGACTACGCCAGCTTCCTGGTGCACAAGGAAGCGGCCCTGGCCGCGGAAGAAACCGCCAACGCACTGTTCGACAAGCGCCTGGCCCAGGAAGAAGTCTGGATTCGCCAGGGCATCAAGGCCCGTCGCACCCGTAACGAGGGCCGCGTGCGAGCGCTCAAGGCCTTGCGCGTGGAGCGTAGCCAGCGTCGCGAGCGCACCGGCAAGGCCAACATCCAGCTGGAAGCGGCGGACAAGTCCGGCAAGCAGGTGATGGTGCTGGAGAATGTCAGCTTCGCCCACCCGGAAGGGCCGTTCCTGGTCAAGGATTTCTCCATGGTCCTGCAGCGCGGCGATCGTATCGGCCTGCTGGGCGCCAACGGCACCGGCAAGACCACCTTGCTCAAGCTGATGCTGGGCGGCCTGGTGCCCAG
Source organism: Pseudomonas sp. MSSRFD41 (assembly GCF_014230245.1). Classification (NCBI taxonomy): domain Bacteria; kingdom Pseudomonadati; phylum Pseudomonadota; class Gammaproteobacteria; order Pseudomonadales; family Pseudomonadaceae; genus Pseudomonas; species Pseudomonas sp. MSSRFD41. The sequence goes on from NZ_JACKZK010000010.1 coordinate 184,552, forward strand.
CAGCGGCACGGTGGAAGAGGGCACGCGGATCGAAGTGGCCTACTTCGACCAGTTGCGCCACCAGCTGGACCTGGAAAAGACCGTGATCGACAACGTCGCCGAAGGTCGCGACTTCATCGAGATCGATGGCCAGAACCGGCATGTGCTCAGCTACCTGGGTGATTTCCTGTTCAGCCCACAGCGGGCGCGGACGCCGGTCAAGGCGCTGTCGGGTGGCGAGCGTGCGCGCCTGCTGCTGGCCAAGCTGTTCAGCAAACCGGCCAACCTGCTGGTGCTGGACGAGCCGACCAACGACCTGGACGTGGAAACCCTCGAGCTGCTCGAAGAGGTGCTGTCGAACTACCAGGGCACGGTACTGATGGTCAGCCACGACCGAGCCTTCCTCGACAACGTGGTCACCAGCACCTTGGTCTTCGAGGGTCAGGGGCGCGTGCGCGAGTACGTCGGTGGTTATGAGGACTGGATCCGCCAGGGTGGCTCGCCGCGTTTGCTGGGTGTGACCGAGAACAAGTCCGGCAAGGCCGAGCTGAACTCCGCCGTAGTGCCGCCAGTGTCGGCCCAGGCGCCGGAGCCAGTACTGGAAGCCGCTGCACCTGCGGCGAAGAAGAAGCTCAGCTACAAGCTGCAGCGTGAGCTCGAGGCCCTGCCGGGGCAGATCGAGGCCATGGAGCAGCAGATCGCCGACGTCGAGGCGGAAATGGCCGATGCCGGTTTCTACCAGCGGCCCGTGGCGGAAACCACCGCGGTCATCGCGAAGCTGGAGCAACTGAACGCCGAACTGGACCAGATGGTCGAGCGCTGGGCGGAGCTGGATGCCTGATTGCTGGGTGCCTGATGCAAAAAGCCCGACTCCAGAGTCGGGCTTTTTGTCGGTGCGGTTATCGGTTCTTCAGTTCGGCAACGGCAAGCGTCAGCGCTTGGCCAGGTGTACCGCCAGCACGTCGCAAGGTGCTCCGTGCAGGACGTCGTTGGCGGTGGAGCCGAGCAACAGGGCCAAGCCATGGCGACCGTGGCTGCCGACCACGATCAGGTCGCACTCCTGTTCCTTGGCCAGGTGATGGATTTCCTGGCGCGGCTGGCCATAGGTCAGGTGGCTGTATTCCTTGGTCAGTTCCGGGTACTTGTTGATCAGGCGGTCCAGGCGTTCCTTGGCCTGGTCGAATTGTTGCTGCTGCAACTGCGAGAGATCCATGGGGACGTCGCCACCGAAGGCCATCGCCATCGGTTCGACGATGTGCACCAGCGACAGCTTGGCGCCATTGCTCACCGACAGTTCGCGGGCCCGGTGGATAACAGGATCGCACTCTTCGGTTAGATCTACGGCGACCAGAATATGGTGGTAGGGCATGAGGCGCTCCTCCAGAGGATTGCAATAGCTTCAAGTATGGCTGGTTTGAAGCGGGTTGGTTGCAACGGCCCGCTCATCGAGAATCGAGAGTACAGATATGACGGTGTGGATAGTGGTGTCAATCCTTGTGGTGGTCTTGAGTCCCTGGGCATGGCTACGACCTTCGCGTCGCCAGAGTGGGTTGATCGCCGTGCGCATGGAGGCTCGGCGCATGGGCCTGGCCATGCAGTTGGCGCCCCAGGAGTGGCCGCACTGGCTGGGCCAGCAGCCTCCAGACCCGTGTCCGCAATACCACCGTCCACGGCGTGGCGGCCAGGTGGCGTGTTGGAGCTATTGGCAGGTGGCCCCGGGAAGTTGGGTCAACCAATGGCGCGAGCCCTGTGCCGATGAGCCGCTGCTCCAGCACCTGCGAACCCTGCCGGCCGGCGTGTTCAAGGTGGAGGCCGACAAGCAGCTGATCGCCCTGTACTGGAATGAGCGGGGCGAGCCCCGGGTGTTGCAGGATATCGCCGCGGTACTCAAGGCCCTGGCTTGAGGGTCGAGCAAGTGGGGCAAGCCTGTGCGCCAGGCAATAAAAAGCCCGACTCAGCATCGGGCGGGGTGGCCAGGCAGGCCGGAAACTCTCATGAAGCCACCTTCGGGTGGCTTTTTGTTGCCTGGGCATGGGCTTGTGACGGCATGCAGTTCCAGTGGCCAAGCATGCGGCGTTGTTCGGATTTCTTCCTGAAGCTTAGCCAGGGGTTGTCATGTCCGCGGAAGATTTAGGGCGATTTTTCTAAATATTGATCTTATGAATGACTGCAGATGCAGGGGCGTGTTGGTGGTCCGCGACACCCGGGAATGACCGCAAAGTCGCGTTTCAAACAGCATTTCGGACGATTGACAATTAGCGGATTTTCCGTGAATGTGGCGTACCCAAATCAAACGGGCGTATGAAATGAGCGTTTGTATCTCAGGCGTCTCGATACAGATTCCCGATTATCGCGTTGGCGGGTGTGCCTGGCGGATTGGCGTTAGCATCGACGGTGACGTCAGTGTCATGCCAGAAGTTAGCGTCCGACGTGTACTGTTCAGCTTCCATATCGTGGAGATCAGTTGATGATTTACGAAGGTAAAGCCATCACGGTTAAGGCTCTTGAAAGCGGCATCGTCGAATTGAATTTCGACCTCAAGGGTGAGTCCGTCAACAAGTTCAACCGTCTAACCCTGAACGAATTGCGTCAGGCTGTTGACACCATCAAGGCAGATGCGTCGATCAAGGGCGTGATCGTCAGCAGTGGCAAGGACGTGTTCATCGTCGGCGCCGACATCACCGAGTTTGTCGACAACTTCAAGCTGCCGGATGCGGAGCTGGTGGCAGGCAACCTCGAAGCCAACAAGATCTTCAGCGATTTCGAAGACCTTGGCGTGCCTACCGTTGCCGCCATCAACGGCATCGCCCTGGGCGGCGGCCTGGAAATGTGCCTGGCAGCGGACTACCGCGTCATGTCCGCCAGCGCCAAGATCGGCCTGCCGGAGGTCAAGCTGGGCATCTACCCGGGCTTCGGCGGCACCGTGCGCCTGCCACGCCTGATCGGTACCGACAACGCCATCGAATGGATCGCCGCCGGCAAGGAAAACCGTGCCGAAGACGCGCTGAAAGTCGGCGCGGTGGATGCCGTGGTAGCTCCTGAGAAGCTCAAGGATGCGGCCCTGACCCTGCTCAAGGGCGCCATCTCCGGCGAGTTCGACTACAAGGCCAAGCGCCAGCCGAAGCTGGAGAAAATCAAGCTCAACGCCATCGAGCAGATGATGGCCTTCGAAACCGCCAAGGGTTTCGTGGCCGGCCAGGCGGGTCCTAACTACCCGGCTCCGGTCGAGGCGATCAAGACCATCCAGAAGGCCGCCAACTTCGGCCGCGACAAGGCCCTGGAAGTGGAAGCCGCAGGCTTCGTCAAGCTGGCCAAGACCTCGGCCGCCCAGAGCCTGATCGGCTTGTTCCTGAATGACCAGGAGCTCAAGCGCAAGGCCAAGGCCTACGACGAGATCGCCCAGGACGTGAAGCAGGCCGCCGTACTTGGCGCCGGCATCATGGGTGGCGGCATCGCCTACCAGTCGGCCTCCAAGGGCACGCCGATCCTGATGAAGGACATCAACGAACACGGTATCGAGCAGGGCCTGGCGGAAGCCGCGAAACTGCTGGTTGGCCGCGTCGAGAAGGGCCGCATGACCGCGGCGAAGATGGCCGAAGTGCTCAACGGCATTCGCCCGACCCTGTCCTACGGTGATTTCGGCAACGTCGACCTGGTGGTCGAGGCCGTGGTCGAGAACCCCAAGGTCAAGCAGACCGTACTGGCTGAAGTCGAAGCCCAGGTCAAGGAAGGCGCGATCCTGGCGTCCAACACCTCGACCATTTCCATCAGCCTGTTGGCCAAGGCCCTCAAGCGTCCGGAAAACTTCGTCGGCATGCACTTCTTCAACCCCGTGCACATGATGCCGCTGGTGGAAGTGATCCGTGGCGAGAAGTCCAGTGAGCTGGCCGTCGCCACCACCGTTGCCTATGCCAAGAAAATGGGCAAGAACCCAATCGTGGTCAACGACTGCCCGGGCTTCCTGGTCAACCGCGTGCTGTTTCCGTACTTCGGCGGTTTCGCCAAGCTGGTCAGCGCTGGCGTGGACTTCGTGCGCATCGACAAGATCATGGAGAAGTTCGGCTGGCCGATGGGCCCGGCCTATCTGATGGACGTGGTTGGCATCGACACCGGCCACCATGGTCGCGACGTGATGGCCGAAGGTTTCCCGGATCGCATGAAGGATGATCGCCGTTCGGCCATCGACGTGCTCTACGAGGCCAAGCGCCTGGGCCAGAAGAACGGCAAGGGCTTCTACGCCTATGAGACCGACAAGCGCGGCAAGCAGAAGAAGGTCGCCGATCCGTCGGTGCTGGAAGTGCTCAAGCCGATCGTCTACGAGCAGCGTGAAGTCACCGACGAAGACATCATCAACTGGATGATGATCCCACTGTGCCTGGAAACCGTTCGCTGCCTGGAAGACGGCATCGTCGAGACCGCTGCCGAAGCCGACATGGGCTTGGTCTACGGTATTGGTTTCCCTCCATTCCGTGGCGGTGCGCTGCGCTACATCGATTCCATCGGTGTCGCCCAGTTCGTTGCCCTGGCCGACCAGTACGCCGATCTGGGCGCGCTGTACCACCCGACCGCGAAGCTGCGTGAGATGGCCAAGAACGGCCAGAGCTTCTTCGGTTAAGCGCCCACACTAGAGCGAGAGTGAACATATGAGCTTGAATCCTAGAGACGTCGTGATTGTCGACTTCGGTCGTACTCCGATGGGCCGCTCCAAGGGCGGCATGCACCGCAACACCCGTGCCGAAGACATGTCGGCACACCTGATCAGCAAGCTGCTGGAGCGCAACGCCAAGGTCGATCCGGCGGAAGTCGAGGACGTGATCTGGGGCTGCGTCAACCAGACCCTGGAGCAGGGCTGGAACATCGCCCGCATGGCCTCGCTGATGACCCAGATCCCCCACACCTCGGCTGGCCAGACCGTCAGCCGCCTGTGCGGTTCGTCCATGAGCGCCCTGCACACCGCGGCACAGGCGATCATGACCGGCAACGGCGACGTGTTCGTCGTCGGCGGCGTCGAGCACATGGGCCATGTGAGCATGATGCATGGCGTCGATCCGAACCCGCACCTGTCCCTGTATGCGGCGAAGGCCTCGGGCATGATGGGGCTGACTGCCGAGATGCTGGGCAAGATGCATGGCATCACCCGTGAGCAGCAGGACGCCTTCGGCCTGCGCTCCCACCAGCTCGCCCACAAGGCGACCCTGGAGGGCAAGTTCAAGGACGAGATCATCCCGATGCAGGGTTACGACGAGAACGGCTTCCTGAAGCTGTTCGACTACGACGAAACCATCCGTCCGGACACTACCCTGGAAAGCCTGGCGGCCCTGAAGCCGGCGTTCAACCCCAAGGGCGGCACCGTGACTGCCGGTACTTCGTCGCAGATCACCGACGGCGCCTCGTGCATGATCGTGATGTCTGCCCAGCGTGCCCAGGACCTGGGTATCCAGCCGATGGCAGTGATTCGCTCGATGGCGGTCGCAGGTGTGGATCCGGCGATCATGGGCTATGGTCCAGTACCGGCTACGCAAAAAGCCTTGAAGCGTGCGGGCCTGGGAATCGCCGATATCGACTTCTTCGAACTTAACGAAGCTTTCGCCGCACAGGCCCTGCCAGTGCTGAAAGATCTGAAAGTACTCGACAAGATGGACGAGAAGGTTAACCTGCACGGCGGCGCGATCGCCCTGGGCCACCCTTTCGGTTGTTCCGGCGCGCGTATCTCCGGGACTCTGCTCAACGTCATGAAGCAGAATGGCGGCACCTTCGGTGTGTCCACCATGTGCATCGGCCTTGGCCAGGGTATCTCGACCGTCTTCGAACGCGTTTAAGCGTTGGGTTGATGGAAGCCGGGGCCCTGTGCCCCGGTTTTTGTTTTTCTGAAGATTTTTAATTTTTTGCACGAGGGCCAGAGCATGCAGTTACAACCCGGGCTCTACCAGCATTACAAAGGGCCGCAGTACCGCGTGTTCAGCGTGGCGCGGCATTCGGAAACGGAAGAAGAAGTGGTGTTCTACCAAGCCCTGTATGGCGATTACGGCTTCTGGGTGCGTCCCTTGAGCATGTTCCTGGAGTCAGTCGAAGTTGACGGCGAGCAGGTCCCACGCTTTGCTTTGGTGCAGGCCGAACCCAGTCTTTTTTCACCGGCTTGAGCGCAGGTCGCGCAGTACCCTGCGCTTGACCTCACCTTGTTGCCACTATATATAGCGGTGCCGCGTCAGGCGCCATCCGCCTCAACTTCTCGAATTCAGGAATTTTCCGATCCATGGGCAAATCGCTGGTCATTGTGGAATCCCCGGCTAAGGCCAAGACCATCAACAAGTACTTGGGCAACCAATACGTGGTGAAGTCGAGTATCGGCCATATCCGAGACCTGCCCACCAGCGGTTCGGCAAGTGCCGCCAAGGAGCCTGCCGCCAAGCGTGGCAAGGCCGCAGGCGAGGCTCCGGCCCTGTCGCCGAAGGAAAAGGCGCGCAAGCAGCTGGTGGCGCGCATGGGCGTCGATCCCGAGCACGGCTGGAAAGCCAAGTACGAAATCCTTCCTGGCAAGGAAAAGGTCATCGAAGAGCTGCGCCGCCTTGCCAAGGATGCCGACACCATCTATCTCGCGACGGACTTGGACCGCGAAGGGGAAGCCATTGCCTGGCACCTGCGCGAGGCCATCGGTGGTGACGACGAGCGCTACAAGCGCGTGGTGTTCAACGAAATCACCAAGAAGGCGATCCAGGACGCCTTCTCCCAGCCGGGCGAGCTGGATATCCATCGGGTCAATGCCCAGCAGGCCCGGCGCTTCCTCGACCGCGTAGTGGGCTACATGGTGTCGCCGCTGCTGTGGGCCAAGATCGCCCGTGGCCTGTCCGCCGGTCGCGTGCAGTCGGTTGCGGTCAAGCTGGTGGTGGAGCGTGAGCGAGAAATCCGCGCCTTCATCCCCGAAGAGTACTGGGAAGTGCATGCCGACCTCGGGACCGCGAAGAACGCCAAGGTGCGTTTCGAAGTGGCACGCGAGAATGGCGAGGCCTTCAAGCCGCTCAACGAAGCCCAGGCCATGGCGGCGCTGGAGAAGCTCAAGGCGTCGTCCTACAGCGTCGCCAAGCGTGAAGACAAGCCCACCAGCAGCAAGCCTTCGGCGCCGTTCATCACTTCCACCCTGCAGCAGGCCGCGAGCAACCGCCTGGGTTTCGGGGTGAAGAAGACCATGATGATGGCCCAGCGCTTGTACGAAGCGGGCTACATCACCTACATGCGTACCGACTCCACCAACCTCTCGGCCGACGCCGTGGCGATGGCTCGCAGCTATATCGAGAGCGAATTCGGTGACAAGTACCTGCCAGCCTCGCCCAATGTCTACAGCAGCAAGGAAGGGGCCCAGGAGGCGCACGAAGCGATTCGTCCGTCCGATGTGCACACCCATCCGAGCAAGCTGTCGGGCATGGAGCGTGACGCCGAGCGCCTGTATGAGCTGATCTGGCGCCAGTTCGTGGCCTGCCAGATGCCGCCAGCGCAATACCTGTCCACCACCGTCAGCGTTGCCGCTGGCGACTTCGAGCTGCGCGCCAAGGGCCGTATCCTCAAGTTCGACGGTTACACCCGGGTCATGCCCCAGGTGAGCAAGCCGGGCGATGACGATGTGCTGCCCGACATGGCCCAGGGCGAAGTGCTGAAGCTGATCAAGCTGGATCCGAGCCAGCACTTCACCAAGCCGCCGGCGCGCTACTCCGAAGCCAGCCTGGTGAAGGAAATGGAAAAGCGTGGTATCGGGCGTCCTTCGACCTATGCGGCGATCATCTCCACCATCCAGGATCGCGGCTACGTGACCCTGCACAACCGACGCTTCTATTCGGAAAAGATGGGCGATATCGTCACCGAGCGCCTCTCCGAGAGCTTCTCCAACCTCATGGACTACGGCTTCACCGCCGGCATGGAAGAGAACCTCGACGATGTGGCCCAGGGCGAGCGTGACTGGAAGAACGTGCTCGACGAGTTCTATGGCGACTTCAAGAACAAGCTCGAGGTCGCGGAGGGCGCTGAAAGCGGTATGCGCGCCAACCAGCCGGTCATGACCGATATCCCGTGCCAGACCTGCGGCCGGCCGATGCAGATCCGTACGGCCTCCACAGGCGTGTTCCTGGGCTGCTCGGGTTACAGCCTGCCACCCAAGGAGCGCTGCAAGGCCACGGTCAACCTGGTTCCGGGCGACGAGATCGCGGCGGACGACGAGGGTGAATCCGAGTCCCTGGTACTGCGCGGCAAGCATCGTTGCCCGATCTGCAGCACGGCGATGGACGCTTACCTGCTGGATGAAAAGCGCAAGCTGCATATCTGCGGCAACAACCCGGATTGCGCCGGCTACGAGATCGAAGAGGGCAGCTACCGGATCAAGGGCTACGAAGGCCCGAGCCTGGAGTGCGACAAGTGCGGTAGCGAGATGCAGCTCAAGACCGGTCGTTTCGGCAAGTTCTTCGGTTGCACCAACCCGACCTGCAAGAACACCCGCAAGCTGCTCAAGAGCGGCGATGCGGCGCCGCCGAAGATGGACCCGGTGAAGATGCCTGAGCTCAAGTGCGAGAAAGTCAACGACACCTATATCCTGCGTGACGGTGCATCGGGGCTGTTCCTGGCTGCCAGCCAGTTCCCGAAGAACCGCGAGACCCGTGCGCCGCTGGTGCTCGAGCTGATCCCGCACAAGGACGAGATCGATCCGAAGTATCACTTCCTCTGTGAAGCGCCGCAAAAGGATCCGGAAGGCCGTCCAGCGGTGGTGCGCTACAGTCGCAAGACCAAAGAGCAGTACGTGCAGACCGAAGTCGATGGCAAGCCTACTGGTTGGCGCGCCTTCTACGACGGCGGCAGCTGGAAGGTCGAGGACAAGCGCTGAAGTCCCGTGAGCGCTGTAGGGCGACCTCCGCGCGGTGACTGACAAGGCCGCATGTTCCCTTGGAGCATGCGGCCTTTCTTTTGGCTTGCGGCCGGCGTGAGCGATCCCTGAAACTGCGATACCCGCATCCGGCTCTGTTCTTATGGTGGAGGCTGCCTACATGGCCCATGAGCTCTATACCCGTACCAATCAGAAAATCTATTTCGCCGGCTTGGCCCTGGAGGCTTTGGCGCGGGCGCAAGAGGGGCGGGCGATGAATGCCCAGGCCCTGGTCCAGGCTGGCCGCGAATCGGTGTTGTTTCACCTGTACGGGGCGCTGCTCGGGTTGTGCCACGAGATTGCCGGGTTCTATCGATTGCCCCAGGCAGGTGCTTCCCGCGTGGAGCAGATCCTCAATCGTGAGGTGCTGGAAAACATCGCCATTCCCGAGCTGGCGGAGTTGGTCGAGCTGGCGCAGAGCCCGCAAAGCTGGCTGGCGCAGTTGCTGACCGCCTATGGGACTTTGCTCCAGCCGCCAAGGGCGCCCCACAAGCCCAAGGGCGATGTCACCCAGCCGTTGATCGTGGCGGTCAGCCTGGATGAAGAGGAGCCGCCAGAGCTGGGGCATGAGGAGCTGGAAAGCTGGCGGCAGAATCTCAAGGCCCTGGCCATTCGTTTTCGGGACGGCTTGAACGAGTGTTGAGCCCGGACGCCGACTGATCCGCTGTACGACAATTTGATCAAGGAAGATTCATGCTGTTCTTCTTGCGTGACCAGGCATTGGTTCGCCTGCTTCATGACGCTCAGGTGCGGGTCGCCCGTGCCCGCTCAAACGCGGATTTGCTGGAGGTGCTCGACAGGCTCGAGGTGTTTCCCGGCGGGCTGGAGTTCAATCATATGCAGTCGATAGTCCTTCTGGTGCTGGCCTTTGCCACCTTTGCCGCGATGTGGTTGATGGATGGCATGGGTGGGATGTTCTGGCTGGGTCTAGCCCTGGTCTTTTTCAGCTACTACATCGGTAAAGGGCTTTCTGGATCATCGACGGACCTGGCCGCCAGCATTGCTCGCAAATGTGCACTGTTCTGCAATGAATTGAGCGAATTCGACAGTACCGCCGAGTGGCGCCTGAAGAAGCTCAATAGTGAATTCATCGAATATCAGCGAGGCAATGAGCGACGTCACATCGTCGACTCGGTCCAGGGCGTCTATCGGGGAGGCTGCCACCGGCTGGCGCTCGAATACCACCACCTGCAGTACGTTACCTCCAGCAACCAGCGTGGGCCGGGTGGCAGCTACAGGAAGGTCTTCGATACCTTCAATCGCTATAGCCTGGTGGTGGATTTCCCTTGGGTGATGGATATCGCGGTTCGTTCCAGTCCTTTGCCGGCCCCACAGACGTTGCAGCCGTTCAAGACCGGTTGCAGCGCTTTCGATGAGACCTTCGTACTGTGGGGCAATGATCAGGCCGGTTGCGAGCGATTCGCCACGGGCGCGACCCTGGGTTTTTTGCTGGAGTTGGCGCGTCGCCTGGATAAGGTCAACCTGGAGTTTTCCAGCCAGGGGCGGCTCTGCCTGAGCTTCGGCGATGAGATCATGGCCCGTGCCGATCTTGGGGCGTTGAGCGATCTTGCCGTCTTTCGTCAGCGGATCGTGGAGGGGATTGAGCTACCTGGGCTGTTTTCGGTGCTGGAATGGGTGTACCAGTTGGTGCTGCTGCAAGGTGGTCCAGTCGATCCGGCCTCGCAGGAAGAAGTTCGGCAGGAGAACCCGAGTTCAGTGTTTTTGACTCTCAAGCACGATGCGCAGTGAGTGCGTTTGCACTATTGAGTAGTGGCGTGGGCTCAATCCGGCGCAGTTTTGCTGGTGGTTATCGGCAGGCTCAAGTCTTCCATCACCCAACCTGGGATTAGCAGCATTTCAACAATAGCGTCCAGTTGTTCACGTGGTTCGGTGGTCAATCGATTGAATGTGAGCAGGCTTCTTACAGCGCCGTTCTCTGCTGGTCAGGTTGCAATGGATTTTGAATACAAGCCAAATTTTTGAAGATACCAAGAGGTTCTCGCGCTATTGCGCTGCTGCTGGTTGGTACCTGGTTCTTCGAGAGGCAGCCAATCGGACTCAAGCGATTCCCGCGCGAGGTTCGGGCGATGGCTGGTATAATCCTTCGCCTTTCGTGGAGAATAAATCTATATGCCAACGTCCTTTCTAGAAATTGTCGAGTTGCCAGACGGCCGTATCGAGCTGCGCAGGGCTGAAGACGAGGGTTCTCTGGTGACTTTGGATTTCTCCGAGGATGCCAAGGCCTTTCTGCAAGGCCAGCATGTGGAAGTGGCCAAGGCCATGTTGAGCGTCGGCGTACAAATGGCTGGCCGCTTGGTCGAGGGTGAAATCGAGAAGGAAGAAGGGCCGCGGGTTCTTCACTAAGGCCCGTCCATCGGTTTCTTTAGGCCGCTCGTCGCGTTGTTTCGGCTTCTCAGTCCTGGAGAAGCCTTGAATCATCCAAGCGTGTCTCCAGCTATTTCCCGTTGTTTATCCCAGGCGGATATTCAGGCTTTGTGCCTCGCCAGTCCGCGCAGCGCTGACCAGCTGTTGCCTGGCGCTGCTGCTCAGTGGGTTCAGCCAGCTGACCACCGTATGGCTACGGCCCAGGCGCAGGGCTTCGCAGGCCAGTTGTTGAGGGCTCTGGGTGCCTCGTGGGTGCAGTAGCAGGATGCGTTCGCGATTCAGGCCGGCATCCCGCAGCCAGGCCTGGGTAACACTGGAGGGCGGGGCGATCAGGGTGAGCCAGCGGGCATCCTGGTCCTGGCTCAGTTCCCTGAGGATGGGGGCCAACAGGTTCAGGCAGTTCCCGGCGGCGCCACGTAATGACAGTTCGCTGAAAGCTTCTGGGGCATTGTTCCAGGGCGATTCGGCTGCTTCCTTGAGAGCCGGCGCCAGGGGTTGGGCCAGGAATGCTTCGAACAGCGGGAGCTGTGCTTGCTGGGGGATATGGGGGAACTGCATGGAGCCTCCTTCAGCGGCGAATGACGCCGACACTCAAGCCTTCGATCACCAGTTCCTGGTCTTTCAGGTTGACTTCAATGGGGGCGAACTCGGGATTCTCGGCAATCAGCCAGACCTTGCTGCCTTCGCGCTTGAAACGCTTGACCGTGACTTCGTCGCCGATGCGTGCCACGACCACCTGGCCGTTGCGAGCTTCACGGGTGGTGTGCACGGCCAGCAGGTCGCCATCGAAGATGCCGATGTCCTTCATGCTCATGCCGTGGACCCGCAGCAGGTAGTCGGCGCGCGGATGGAAGAAAGTCGGGTTGATGTTGCAGGACTCTTCGATGTGCTGCTGGGCGAGGATCGGTGCACCAGCGGCGACCCGGCCAATGATCGGCAGGGTGTCGTCGCTTTTGGCTTCGAAGCCCGGGATACGGATGCCGCGGGAGGCGCCTGGAGTCATCTCGATGGCTCCCTTGCGTGCCAGTGCCTTGAGGTGTTCCTCGGCGGCATTGGGGGACTTGAAGCCCAGTTCCTGCGCGATTTCGGCGCGGGTCGGCGGATAGCCATTGTCTTCGAGGCAACGTTTGATAAAAGCCAGAATCTCAGCTTGGCGTGGCGTCAGTTTTAGCATGTCGATCGCTCTGTCTTTTTATACAGTTGCTGGGATTATATACAGTGGACCTGGCTTGGCAATCCTCCTTTTGCCATGCCCGGCCCGACGGTTGTCGTCCTGGCATCGGAATCTGCCGGCCCCGGCAGGCTACAGCGGCCGGCAGGTATGATTAAATAGCGCGCCGGAAGGCCTCGGGAAGGGCAGGCAGGCTTGACAATAAAGAGCCTGAAACGTATGTTTCAAACAAGTGTTTGTCAGGCGGAGTAGCCATGGCCCAGTCGGAAACCGTTGAACGCATTCTCGATGCTGCCGAGCAGTTGTTCGCGGAAAAAGGTTTTGCCGAAACCTCGTTGCGCCTGATCACCAGCAAGGCCGGGGTCAACCTGGCGGCGGTCAATTACCATTTCGGTTCCAAGAAAGCCCTGATCCAGGCGGTGTTCTCGCGCTTTCTCGGGCCGTTCTGCATCAGTCTCGATCGCGAACTGGAGCGGCGTCAGTCCAAGCCCGACAGCAAGCCGAGCCTGGAAGAGCTGCTGGAAATCCTCGTGGAACAGGCCTTGGTAGTACAGCCGCGCAGTGGCAACGACCTGTCGATCTTCATGCGCTTGCTGGGCTTGGCCTTCAGCCAGAGCCAGGGCCACCTGCGGCGTTACCTGGAAGACATGTACGGCAAGGTATTCCGCCGCTACATGTTGCTGGTCAATGAAGCGGCGCCACGTATTCCACCGATCGAGCTGTTCTGGCGGGTGCACTTCATGCTGGGTGCTGCGGCCTTCAGCATGTCCGGGATCAAGGCCCTGCGGGCCATCGCCGAGACCGACTTCGGGGTCAACACTTCCATCGAACAAGTGATGCGCCTGATGGTGCCGTTTCTGGCCGCCGGCATGCGTGCCGAAACCGGCGTCACCGACGAAGCCATGGCCAGCGCCCAGCTCAGGCCGCGCAGCAAGCCGGCCCCGGCAGCCGCCAAGGCCTGACCCTCCGGCTGGGCGCGACAGCTTACATCCGCTAAGCTAGCCGCCCATGCCGATTCTCGTTTTCCACTTCCGTATTTTCCCCTTCGCGACATCGATCGCCGTGGGCGCCTGTGTCTCATGGCTGCCGGTGTCGATGGTGTGCGCATTCGTGTTTAAGGAAACTCCATGACCGCTGGCCTGCAAGGCTCCTTAATGGTGGACGTCGCCGGTACCTGGCTGACGGCCGAAGATCGCCACCTCCTGCGTCAGCCCGAGGTGGGCGGGTTGATCATCTTTGCCCGCAATATCGAGCATCCACGCCAGGTGCGCGAGCTGTGCGCGGCGATCCGGGCGATCCGTCCCGACCTGCTGCTGGCGGTGGACCAGGAAGGTGGCCGGGTGCAGCGCTTGCGCCAGGGCTTCGTCCGCCTGCCGGCGATGCGTGCCCTGGCCGACAACCCGAATGCCGAGTACCTGGCCGAGCAGTGCGGCTGGGTCATGGCCACCGAAGTCCTGGCGGTTGGCCTGGATCTGAGTTTCGCGCCGGTGCTGGATCTCGATCACCAGCGTAGCGCTGTGGTGGGCACCCGGGCCTTCGAAGGCGATCCGGAGCACGCCGCGCTGTTGGCCGGAGCCTTCATCCGGGGCATGAACAGCGCCGGCATGGCGGCCACCGGCAAGCACTTCCCCGGCCATGGCTGGGCCGAGGCGGATTCCCACGTGGCGATCCCCAATGACGAGCGCAGCCTGGAGGAGATCCGTGCCAAGGACTTGCTGCCATTCGCCCGCCTGAGCAAGCAACTGGCGGCGGTGATGCCGGCCCATGTGATCTATCCGCAGGTCGACGGCCAGCCGGCCGGCTTCTCGCGGCGCTGGCTGCAGGACATCCTGCGCGGCGAGTTGCGGTTCGACGGAGTGATCTTCAGTGATGACCTGTCCATGGCCGGAGCCCACGTAGTGGGCGACGCCGCGAGCCGGATCGAGGCGGCCCTGAGCGCCGGATGCGACATGGGCCTGGTGTGCAACGACCGCGCTGCCGCCGAGCTGGCCCTGAGCGCTGCCCAGCGCCTCAAGGTCAGCCCGTCGCCACGGATCGCGCGGATGCGTGGCCAGGCCTTCGCCGACTTGGAGTACAAGCAGGATCCTCGTTGGTTGACCGCGCTGGCCGCGTTGCGTGATGCGCAGTTGATCGACTGATCCCGATCCCTTCGACAGGCCGCCTCAGCGGCCTGTCTTGTTATCCGGCAGCGGGGCGAACAATGCCTCGATGTCCTCGCCCTGCAGTTTCCAGTCGCCAGCCTGGCGTCCATCCAGTACGCCTGCCGCCAAGTCGGATTTTTCCTGCTGCAGGTGCTGGATCTTCTCTTCTACGGTACCCCGGGCGATCAGCTTGTAGACGAACACCGGCTTTTCCTGGCCGATGCGATAAGCCCGATCGGTAGCTTGGGTTTCGGTGGCCGGGTTCCACCAGGGGTCGTAGTGGATCACGGTGTCGGCCTCGGTCAGGTTCAGGCCGACCCCGCCGGCCTTGAGGCTGATGAGGAAGATCTGCAGCTTGCCGCTCTGGAAATCCCGCACCGGGGTGCGTCGGTCCCGGGTCTGGCCGGTGAGCAGGCCGTAGGTGATGTTGCGTCGCTTGAGCTCGATCTCGATCAGGCCCAGCATCGAGGTGAACTGCGAGAACAGCAGGATGCGCCGGCCCTCGTCGAACAGTTCCTCGAGCATGGCCATCAGGCTGTCGAGCTTGCCGGACGAGCTGCCGCGGGCTGGCGGCGAGTCGTTGACCAGGCGCAGGTCACAGCACACCTGGCGCAGCTTGAGCAGCGCTTCGAGGATGATGATCTGGCTGCGCGCCACGCCCTTGCGGGTGATCTCGTCGCGAACCTTCTTATCCATGGCCAGGCGCATGGTTTCGTAGACGTCGCGTTGCGCCTCGTTGAGCTCGACCCAGTGGATGATCTCGGTCTTGGGCGGCAGTTCGGTGGCCACCTGTTCCTTGGTTCGGCGCAAGAGGAACGGCTTGATCCGGCCGTTGAGGTGCTGCAGGCGCGCCTCGCTGGCTTGCTTCTCGATAGGCACGCGGTAGTCGCGATTGAAGCTCTTGGCGTCCCCCAGCCAGCCTGGCAACAGGAAGTGGAACAGCGACCAGAGCTCGCCCAGGTGGTTTTCCAAAGGCGTACCGGACAGGCACAGGCGCTGCCGGGCATTGAGCTGGCGGGTGGCCTGGGCGGCCTTGCTCGACGGGTTCTTGATGTATTGGGCTTCATCCAGGATCAGCACGTGCAGCGGCTGTGTGGCCAACTGTTCGAGGTCCTTGGGGAGCAGGGCATAGGTGGTCAGCAACAAGTCGTAGTCGGCCAGCTGCGGGAAATGCTTCTTGCGCCCGGCGCCGTACAGCGCCAGGACCTTGAGCTGCGGCGTGAAGTGCGCGGCTTCATCCAGCCAGTTGGGGATCAGGCTGGTGGGCATCACCACCATGCACGGGCGATCCAGGCGCCCGGCGTTCTTCTCGCTGAGGATGTGGGCCAGGGTCTGCAGGGTCTTGCCCAGGCCCATGTCATCGGCCAGGATGCCGCCCACTTCCAGTTGGCGCAGCGACTGCATCCAGCTCAGGCCTTCAAGTTGATAGGGGCGTAGGGTCGCGTTGAGTCCCTCGGGGACTGGCGCTGAATAGTCGCGGATGTCCCGCAAGCGCTGGGCGAAGCTGCGAATGTGCTCGCCACCCTCCCAAAGCAGCGGTAGTTCCTCGAGCGGGTTGAGGCGGATGGCGTCGGCGTTGCTCAGGCGCAGGGCCAGGTCGCTGTTTTCCTGCAAGTAGAACTCGCCCAGGGTCGCCAGCACTGGCTTCAAGCGGCCATAGGGCAGCGCCACCTGCAGCGGGCCGTGCAGGGAGTTGGGGTGGTTGGGAATGTTCACCAGGATCAGCTCGTCGTCGCGGCGCTTGGCCAGGCGCTCCGGGTTGAGGATCTCGGTGTGCGAGCGCATCAGGTTGAGCAGGATCGGCAGCAGGCTCAGGCGCTCGCCGTTGACGATGATCCCCAGCTCCAGGTCGAACCAGTCCCGTCCCGGGGCTTCGTCGACGCTGGCGTACCAGTCGTCCACTGCCGTCAGGTCGAAGCCGAAACCCTCGTCGATCTGCAGCTCCCACTGTTGTTCGCGCAGCTTGGGCAGCTCGTTGAGGGTGAAGGTCAGCCAGGCGCTGTCGTTGACCATCTCGTACAGCTCGCCGGCGCTTTCCGGGAGCGCCTTGCTTTGCCGAGTGGCGATCTTGAAGCCCAGGGCGCGCAACTGCTCGCGACAAGCCTGCTCCTGCTCTGGCTGGCGCTTGATGCGCAGGGTCTGCTGTTCCTGGCGGATGATCAGGTCGGCGTGCTTCTGGCCGCTGACGTATTCGCCCAGGTAATTGAAGGACAGCGCGGCGCGGTGCTGGATATAGCGCTGCATCTTGCCGTTGCGCGGTTCGAAGGCGCTGAACTCGATGCTCGCCAGCCATAGCCGGGGCACCGGTCGCACGTCGTCCAGCAGTTGCTGGGGCGCAGCCGGTGGGCGGCGGCTGTCGAGCACGGCGGAGAGTTTCTCCAGGAGCTCGGCGTCCTTGGCCGCCGCCGGGTAGGCCAGGATGTCCTCCACTTGCAGTAGGACGGCGGCGATGTGCTTGCAGTTGCTGTGTACCGGGCACGTGCAGTGGCCGTCGATCAGCAGCAGGTTGCCCTTGCTCGACTCGCGCAGGGTAATGGTCTGGCGGTAGACATTGCCGCCGGAGCCTTCGCAGCTGGCAGTGATAGCGCTGTCTCCAGCGCTGGCGATACGCACGCGCTTTTCCAGTGCATAACGCCGGCCGCGCTCCAGGGTTTGTTCCTTGAAGCGGTTGACCCAGGACGGGGCCAGGGGTTTGGTCGGGGGCGGGGTCATAGGGACTTCGATCAGTCCGGGATTTCAGTTGGGGCGGGACGCGGTGCCGGCGCGGTCAGCGAAGTGATCTTGATCAGCAGCGCCAGGTGGCCGTTATCCAGGTAGTTGAGCTGGCCATTCTTGGTGTGGCTTTGCTGCCTCAGGCGCTCGCTGCGGGTGACCAGGCCGTTGCTGTCGATCTGGTTGACCCAGAAGTCGGCATTGACGTCGGTGAAGCGCCCAAGGGTCAAGCCCAGGGTGCCTTCGATGGGGAACTGGCCGAACTGCTCGGGGCCGTCGCTGATGGCCACCTTGACCGGGGTTTCCCCCAGGGTCTGTTGCCAGGCGCGGTGCAGCAGCACGCTGTAGTTGCCGCTGGCGCCGAGTTTCTCGACGATGCCGCCCAGGGCCGGGGTGCGCTGGCTGTCCGGCCCCAGGCGCTGGGCGCCGGCGGCCCAGTCCTCCGGAGCGGCGCGGCTGATGATCTGGGGTTCGGCATTCTGGCGTACCAGGATCATTTCCACCTGGTACAGGTCGTCGGCCAGGGCCGTTGGCGCGACGACCAGGGCCAGGAGCAGGGGCAAGGAGCGGAACAGGCGCATGGGGCGTCCTTCAAGCAGTTTTCGGGGTGAGGCTCTCAAGCAGGGCCTCCAATGTATTAAAGCGCTCTTCAGGGCGTTCCATCGGCACCATGAACTTGAACAGGGTCGCGCCTTCGAACTTGTAGCGCTTGGGCTGGCCCTGGATCAGCTTGATCAGGGCCAGCGGGTCCACCGGCGTATCCGCGGCGAACTCGATGCGCCCGCCCTGGGGGCCGCCATCGATCTTCTTGATCCCCAGCTGCTCGGCCTGGAGCTTGAGCTGGGTCAGGCGGATCAGGTTCTTGGTCGGCTCCGGCAGCAGGCCGAAGCGATCGATCATCTCCACTTGCATGTCCTTCAGGCCGTCTTCGTCGGTGGCCGAGGCGATGCGCTTATAGAGGATCAGCCGGGCATGGACGTCCGGCAAGTAGTCCTCGGGAATCAGCGCCGGCAAGCGCAGGTTGATTTCCGGGCCGCCGCCCAGGGGCTGGTCGAGGTTCGGCTGCTCGCCCTTGCGGATGGCCTTCACCGCCCGCTCCAGCATCTCCATGTACAGGGTGAAGCCGACGGCCTGGATCTGGCCGCTCTGGCCATCGCCCAGCAGTTCGCCGGCACCGCGGATTTCCAGGTCGTTGGTGGCCAGGACGAAACCGGCCCCCAGGTCCTGGGTGTTGGCGATGGCTTCCAGGCGTTTCTCCGCATCCGCGGTGATCTGCTGGCGTGGCGGGGTCAGCAGGTAGGCGTAGGCCTGGTGGTGGCTACGGCCGACGCGACCGCGCAACTGGTGCAGCTGGGCCAGGCCGAACTTGTCGGCGCGCTCGATGATGATGGTGTTGGCGCTGGGCACGTCGATGCCGGTCTCGATGATGGTCGAGGCGATCAGCACGTTGAAGCGCTTGTGATAGAAGTCGCTCATCACTTGTTCCAGCTCGCTCTCGCGCATCTGCCCGTGGCCGATGCCGATCCGCGCTTCGGGGACCAGTTCGGCGAGGTCGGCGGCGCATTTCTCGATGCTCTTCACATCGTTGTGCAGGTAGTACACCTGGCCGCCCCGCAGCAGTTCGCGCAGCAGGGCTTCCTTGACCGTGCTCTTGTTCTGCTCCATGACGAAGGTCCGCACCGACAGGCGCCGGGCCGGCGGCGTGGCGATGATCGACAGGTCGCGCATGCCCGAGACCGCCATGTTCAGCGTCCGCGGGATCGGCGTGGCGGTGAGCGTGAGGATGTCCACTTCGCTGCGCAGGGCCTTGAGCTGCTCCTTCTGGCGCACGCCGAAGCGGTGTTCCTCGTCGATGATCACCAGGCCCAGGTTCTTGATCTTCACATCGTCCTGCAACAGCTTGTGGGTGCCGATGACGATGTCGATCCTGCCCTCGGCCAGGTCCGCCACGGCGGCGCTGACTTCCTTGGCCGACTTGAAGCGGCTCATGACCTCCACGGTCACCGGCCAGTCGGCGAAGCGATCGCGGAAGCTGTTGTAGTGCTGCTGGGCGAGCAGGGTGGTGGGGACCAGGATCGCTACCTGCTTGCCGCCATGCACGGCGATGAACGCGGCGCGCATGGCCACTTCGGTCTTGCCGAAGCCCACGTCGCCGCAGACCAGGCGGTCCATCGGCTTGGGCGAGAGCATGTCCTCGCGCACGGCCTCGATGGTGCTCTGCTGGTCGGGGGTTTCCTCGAAGGGAAAGCCGGCGCTGAAGGTCGCATAGTCGGCCTTGGGGTCGGCGAAGGCATAACCTTCCCGGGCAGCTCGACGGGCATAGATATCCAGCAGTTCGGCGGCCACGTCGCGTACTTGCTCGGCGGCCTTGCGCTTGGCCTTCTGCCAGGCTTCGGAGCCCAGGCGGTGCAGGGGCGCGAGGGAGTCGTCGCTGCCGGTGTAGCGGGCGATCAGATGCAGGTTGGCCACCGGCACGTAGAGCTTGGCGCCCTCGGCATACTCCAGGGTGAGGAATTCGGCGGCCTGGTTGTCGATCTCCAGGGTCGCCAGGCCCAGGTAGCGGCCCACGCCATGGTCGATGTGCACCACCGGCGCGCCTTCACGCAGTTCGGTGAGGTTCTTGATGACCGCGTCGTTGCTGGCGTCGGCGCGTTTCTCCCGGCGCCGGCGCTGCATCACGCGCTGGCCGAACAGCGGGCTTTCGGCGACCAGCGCCAAAGCCGGTTCGTCCAGCGCCAGGCCTTCGTCCAGGGGTGCGATGGTGATCGCCAGGCGCTCCTTGCTGGCGACGAAGTCCGGCCAGTTGTCGACGGTCCTGGGGCGCAGCTTGAGGCGCTCCAGCAGCTCCAGCAACACCTCCCGGCGCCCAGCGGATTCGGCGGTGAACAGCACGCGGCCAGGGAATTCGTCGAGGAACCTGGAAAGGGCCGCCAGCGGCTGGTTGGCCTTGGCCTCGATGGCAAGATCTGGCAGTGCGCGCGCGGGGAAGCGCTCGCGACCGACGCCGGTCTCGATGTCGTGCTGGCTGGCCACCACCCGTGGCCAGCTCTTCAGCCGGGCGAAGCAGTCTTCCACCGGCAGGAACAGCTCGGCCGGCGGCAGCAAGGGCCGCGAGGGGTCGATCCGGCGTTCTTCGTAGCGGTTGCGCACGTCGTTCCAGAAGTTTTCCGCGGCTTGCTCGATGCCCGGCAGGGAGAACACCTGGGTGTCCTGGGGCAGGTAGTCGAACAAGGTCGAGGTTTCTTCGAAGAACAGCGGCAGGTAGTACTCGATGCCGGCGGGGGTGATCCCGCTGGACAGGTCCTGGAAGATCGGGCAGCGGCGGAAGTCCACGTCGAAGCGTTCGCGAAAGCGGGCCTTGAAGCGGGTCACGGCTTCTTTCTGCAGGGGGAATTCCTTGGCCGGCAGCAGGCGCACCGAGTCGACCTTGTCGATGGAGCGCTGGTTTTCCGGGTCGAAGGTGCGCAGGGTCTCGATCTCGTCATCGAACAAGTCGATGCGGTAGGGCAGCTTGCTGCCCATGGGGAACAGGTCGATCAGCGCGCCACGCACGGTGAATTCACCGTGCTCGTAAACCGTGTCGACATAGCGATAGCCGCTGGCTTCCAGGCGGGTGCGCATCAGCTCCACGTCGAGCTTCTGGCCCACGTCCAGCACCAGGCTGCTGCCCAGCAGGAACTGGGTTGGCGCCAGGCGGTGCAGGGCGGTGGTGATCGGCACCACCAGCACGCCGTGCTCCAGTTCCGGCAGCCGATAGAGGCTGGCGATGCGCTGGGAAATGATGTCCTGGTGCGGCGAGAACAGGTCGTAGGGCAAGGTTTCCCAGTCGGGGAAATGCAGGACCGGCAGATCCGGGGCGAAGAAGCTCAGCTCCTGTTCCAGCCGGTCGGCGCTTTGGCTGTCGGCGGTCAGCAGGAGGGTGAAGCGCTTGGCGGCGCTGGCGGCTTCGGCGATGGCCAGGCTCAGGGCGGCACCGGGCAGGTTGCCCCAGTGCTGTTTCCCGGTGGCGGCGGGGAGTAGCGGTAGACGCAGGACAGGCACGGACGGTCAAGCTCCAGGCGTTGCGACAAAGTCGGTAATTGTAACGGGCCGGGGTCGCCACTGTCAGTGGCTGATGTGTCGATCGGGCCTGTTAAGGAAAATGTAGTGGCAATGACAAAATAATCGGCTTTTGACGGCAAAATGTAGTGCCGATGTCGGGCGGTGTTACGGAGGGTTACGGATAGAAGGTCTGGCGCGGGTAAAAATTGGCGTCGCTGGAAGCCGCGTGTTTACTGGGCTGCAGCGCGGTGTCAATTTTTTTGCAAGGGCTTTTGTTACGTTCCGCACGACAGGCGCGCATTGCTAGAGGAGGCTCTGGGCGGCATAATGTAGCCCCTTTTTTCTGTCCCTACATGTGGAAGGTTCCCGTGACTCAGAAGCCCGACCAGTGTCTTGGTGAATGGATCGACCGTGAAGCACTCGCAGAAGCGATGATTCCGCTTATCGGTCAGCTCTACCGCAACAACAATGTGGTGAGCTCGATCTATGGCCGCAGCCTGATCAACCAGTCTGTCATCGCGATTCTCAAAGCTCACCGCTTTGCTCGCCATCGTCAGTCCGACGACAGCGAATTGTCCGTCCACGAAACGTTCCCTCTCCTGAAGGCCATGAGCGAGCTCAAGCTCGGCGCGGCCTCGGTTGATCTGGGCAAGTTGGCTGTCAAATTCAAAACCCAGGGCAATGGCCGCACCGCCGAACAATTCGTTCGCGAAGAGCTGGCCGATGTCGTGGGCCAACAAAACGCCTCGGCGCGCAAGGGCACTGACGTAGTGCTGTACGGCTTCGGTCGTATCGGTCGCCTGCTGGCGCGTATCCTGATCGAGAAGACCGGTGGCGGCGACGGCCTGCGCCTGCGCGCCATCGTGGTGCGCAAGGGCGCCGAGAACGACCTGACCAAGCGCGCCAGCCTGCTGCGTCGCGACTCGGTGCACGGTTCGTTCAACGGCACCATCACCATCGATGAAGCGAACAACACCATCACCGCCAACGGCAACCTGATCCAGGTGATCTACGCCAAGAGCCCGAGCGAAGTCGACTACACCCAGTACGGCATCCACGATGCGCTGATCGTCGACAACACCGGTGTATGGCGCGATGCCGATGGCCTGGGCCAGCACCTGGCCTGCCCGGGCGCTGCCCGCGTGGTCCTGACCGCACCTGGCAAGGGCGCGCTGAAGAACATCGTGCACGGCATCAACCACGGTGAAATCACCCCTGACGACAAGATCGTTTCCGCTGCTTCTTGCACCACCAACGCCATCGTGCCGGTGCTCAAGGCCGTGAACGACCAGTACGGCATCGTCAATGGCCACGTCGAAACCGTTCACTCGTTCACCAACGACCAGAACCTGATCGACAACTTCCACAAGGGCAGCCGTCGTGGCCGCGCCGCGCCATTGAACATGGTGATCACCGAGACCGGTGCCGCCACCGCTGCCGCCAAGGCGCTGCCTGTACTCAAGGGCAAGCTGACCGGCAACGCGATCCGTGTGCCGACGCCGAACGTGTCGATGGCCATCCTCAACCTGAATCTGGAAAAGGCCACCACCCGCGACGAGATCAACGAGTACCTGCGCCAGACCGCCATGCACTCGGAGCTGCACAAGCAGATCGACTTCGTCAATTCCCAGGAAGTGGTGTCCACCGACTTCGTCGGTTCGCGCCACGCCGGTGTGGTCGATGCCGAAGCCACCATCTGCAACGACAACCGCGTTGTCCTGTACGTCTGGTACGACAACGAATTCGGTTACAGCTGCCAGGTAGTGCGCGTGATGGAAGACATGGCCGGGGTCAACCCGCCAGCGTTCCCACGCTAAGCGTCCATCGATGTGAAAACGCCCCGGCTTGTCGGGGCGTTTTTGTTTGTGCCGATAGGCCTACCGAGCACCGCCAGTCACGCTCGTCTGCGCGGTCCGCAGGGCATGGCGGTTGCCGTGGAACAGCACCAGGGTGGCGATCAGCCCCAGCACGGCGGCGCCGCTGAGCCAGATCCCGGGAGCGGCCTTGTTGTCCAGCACGTGGATCAGGTAGGTGCAGGCTGCCGGAGTGAAACCGCCGAAGGTGGCGGTGGCCAGGCTATAGGCCAGGGAGAAACCGGTGGTACGGACTTCGGCGGGCATGATTTCGGTCAGGGCCACCACCATGGCGCCGTTGTAGGAGCCATAGAGGAAGGACAGCCACAGCTCGACGATCAACAAGTGGCTGAAGCTGGGGTTGGCCACCAGCCAGGACAGCGCCGGATAAGCGGTGAGAATCGCCAGGATGGTGGCGCCCAGCAGCAGTGGCTTGCGCCCGATCTTGTCCGACAGCGAACCCATGACCGGCAGCCAGAAGAAGTTGGACGCGCCGATGCACACGGTCACCAGCAGCGAGTCGAAATCGGACAGGTGCAGTTCAGCCTTGCCGAAGGTCGGGGTGTAGGCGGTGATCAGGTAGAAGGACACGGTGGTCATCACCACCAGGGCCATGCCGGCGATGACGAGGCCGAAGTTCTGGCCGATCGAGCGCACGATTTCCTGCAGGGTCGGACGATGCTTGCGCGCCTGGAATTCCGGGGTTTCCTCCAGGGAGCGGCGAATCATGAAGATGGCTGGCACGATCATGCAGCCCACCAGGAAAGGGACGCGCCAGCCCCAGTCACCCATCTGCTCGGGGCTCAACCAGTGGTTCAGGCCGACGCCCAGCAAGCCGGCGAATACCACGGCGGCCTGTTGGCTTGCCGATTGCCAGCTGACGAAGAAGCCCTTGCGGCCGGGAGTGGAGATCTCGGCCAGGTAGACCGAGACGCCACCCAGCTCCACGCCGGCGGAGAAGCCCTGCAGCAGGCGGCCGAGCAGGACCAGCAGCGGCGCGGCCACGCCGAGGGTGGCGTAGCCGGGGACGCAGGCGATCAGTACGGTGCCGGCGGCCATCAGCGCCAGGGTGATGATCAGGCCCTGGCGGCGGCCATGGCGGTCGATATAGGCGCCCAGGAAGATCGCCCCCAGGGGACGCATCAGGAAGCCTGCGCCGAAGGTCGCCAGGGACAGCATCAACGATGCGAAGGCGCTGTCGGCGGGGAAGAAGGTCTTGGCGATCGCCGTGGCGTAGAAGCCATAGACCATGAAGTCGAACATCTCGAGAAAGTTGCCGCTGACAACGCGAAAGATCGCCTTGCCTTTGCCCGTGGTCGTGGACATGTTTTGCACTCACTTTGGCTGTCTTGTTAGCAATCCCTGGTCATTGGTCGTCCTCACTGCAAAGGTGGGGGCGCGAGGCTGCACACTGAACAGTTTTGTAACAATATGTGTGTGGAAGGGATCAGGCAACTAAAACTCTTGGTCATGGCGCGATGGCTCTAGCTTGTGGCTTTGCCTTTGTCTTTCAGGGGAAGTGGGTAGGTGAATGCCGTTCCGTCTGTCGCATAATGGCTTTTTGCTTGATGGGCAGGCCCTGCGGGTGGCCGTTCTGGAGGAATGACCTTGGCAGGTAGCAGGCAGTGGCAGGTGCTGTGGGGTGTGATGGCGTTATTGGCCGGATGTGGTGCCGGGGAGCGTTTGGAAAGCATTTCCGGGCCGACCATGGGCAGCACCTGGTCGGTGCAATATGTCCGGCCTTCAGGAGGGCCGCAGGCAACTGCGGTCAAGGCTGAGGTCGAGGCGATCCTGGCTGAAGTGGATCGCCAGATGTCCACTTACCGCAGTGATTCGGATATCGAGCGATTCAATCGGTTGCCAGCCCATGCTTGCCAACCCATGCCCGAGCCGGTGTTGCAGCTGGTGCGGGTTGGCGAGCAGCTGTCCCGTGGCAGCGATGGGGCCTTCGACCTGACGGTGGAGCCGCTGCTGGATCTCTGGGGCTTTGGTCCGCAAGGGCGGGTCGAGAAGGTGCCGGACGCGACGGCGCTGGCCGAGGTGCGGCGACGCGTGGGGCATGGGCTGCTGCGCATCGAGGGATCGCAGTTGTGCAAGGACGCGGCAGTGGAGGTGGATTTCAACAGTATCGCCGCTGGCTACGCGGTGGATCGCATCGCGGCGCGGCTCGCGGAACTGGGCATCAGCAGCTACCTCGCCGAGGCCACTGGCGAGCTCAAGGCGGCCGGGCGCAAGCCTGGAGGCGCACCCTGGCGCGTCGCCCTGGAGGAGCCCCGGGACGATCGGCAAGTGGCCGAGCGAGTGATCGCCGTGGACGGTTATGGCGTTTCCACCTCCGGCGACTACCGTCATTACTTCGAGCAGGACGGCCAGCGTTATTCCCACACCTTCGATGCCCGGCTCGGCCGGCCCATTACCCACAAGCTGGCAGCGGTGACCGTGGTCCACCGCTCGGCGCTGATGGCCGATGGCTTGTCGACGCTGTTGCTGATCCTCGGTCCCGAGGCTGGTTGGGACTATGCAAAAAAAAATGATATCGCCGCATTTTTTGTGCTGCGTGCCGATACAGGTTTCGTCACGCGTGGCAATCCGGCGTTCGAGCAATTGTTCGCCGGGCAGGCCAACTGACCTTGCATGGGTTGTGGACGCGGTAGTGCAGGCAAAAGTAGCTTACGACGCGACCAAGGGTTAATGTGCGCGGCGTTGACGCTTCTATAGACTGTGCCCGGGTTCGTAACCGAGCCAAATTGATCCTTCATGTCGCTGGCCGCGGCATGATTTAGCCGTCGATGCCAAGCGGGCATCGCGGCCTGTTCTGAGGAGTACGCATGGCTGTCTACAACTACGACGTAGTGGTGCTGGGTTCAGGCCCCGCAGGAGAAGGTGCGGCGATGAACGCCGCGAAAGCAGGACGCAAGGTGGCGATGGTCGACAGTCGTCGCCAGGTCGGCGGTAACTGCACGCACCTGGGTACCATCCCGTCCAAGGCCTTGCGTCACTCGGTCCGGCAGATCATGCAATTCAACACCAACCCGATGTTCCGGGCCATCGGTGAGCCGCGCTGGTTTTCCTTCCCGGACGTGCTCAAGAGCGCGGAGAAGGTCATTTCCAAGCAGGTGGCCTCGCGTACCGGCTACTACGCGCGCAATCGGGTCGACGTATTCATCGGCACCGGCAGCTTCGCCGACGAGCAGACGGTCGAAGTGGTTTGCGCCAATGGCGTAGTGGAAAAACTGGTGGCCAAGCACATCATCATCGCCACCGGCTCGCGCCCTTATCGCCCGGCGGACATCGATTTCAACCACCCGCGTATCTACGATAGCGACACCATCCTCAGTCTCGGCCATACCCCGCGCAAGCTCATCGTCTACGGTGCCGGAGTGATCGGTTGCGAATACGCCTCGATCTTCAGCGGCCTGGGTGTACTGGTGGAACTGGTGGACAACCGCGGCCAGTTGCTCAGCTTCCTGGACTCGGAGATCTCCCAGGCCCTGAGCTACCACTTCAGCAACAACAACATCACCGTGCGCCATAACGAAGAATACGAGCGGGTCGAGGGCGTGGATAACGGTGTGATCCTGCACCTCAAGTCCGGCAAGAAGATCAAGGCCGACGCCTTGCTCTGGTGCAACGGCCGTACCGGCAACACCGACAAGCTGGGCATGGAGAACATCGGGATCAAGGTCAATGGCCGTGGCCAGATCGAGGTGGACGAGAACTACCGTACCAGCGTCCCGAACATCTACGGCGCCGGCGACGTGATCGGCTGGCCGAGCCTGGCCAGCGCCGCCCACGACCAGGGTCGCTCCGCTGCCGGCAGCATCGTCGACAACGGCAGCTGGCGTTTCGTCAATGACGTGCCGACCGGGATCTACACCATTCCCGAGATCAGCTCGATCGGCAAGAACGAGCAGGAACTGACCCAGGCCAAGGTGCCCTACGAAGTGGGCAAGGCGTTCTTCAAGGGCATGGCCCGGGCGCAGATCGCCGGTGAGCCGCAAGGCATGCTGAAGATCCTGTTCCACCGCGAGACCCTGGAAGTGCTGGGCGTGCACTGCTTCGGCTACCAGGCATCGGAGATCGTGCACATCGGCCAGGCGATCATGAACCAGCCGGGCGAGCTCAATACCCTGAAGTACTTCGTCAACACCACCTTCAACTACCCGACCATGGCCGAAGCCTATCGGGTCGCTGCGTACGACGGCCTCAACCGGCTTTTTTGAGCGGCTCCGGCCGGTGGCCTGAGCCGGCCGGGGAGACCGATTTCAGTAATTCTCGAGGGTGGCGCTGGCCAAACCGGGAAAGTCTGTAATCAGGCTGTCTACGCCGAAGTCGGCGAGCCTGCGCATCAGCGCTGGCTCGTTGACGGTCCACACTGACACATGCAGGCCCTGGCGCTGCGCCCGTTGCAGGCGTTCCGGGGTGCACAGGGTCCAGTTCAGCGCAAGAATCTCGCAGCCATAGCTCTGGGCGACCTTCAACGGGTCGAGCCAGGCGTATTCGGCTACCAGTCCACGGGACAGGTCCGGGGTCAGTTCAAGCGCCGCCTTGAGGACTTCGCGAGAGCTTGAGGTCACGGTGACCTTGTCCAGCAGGCCGAAGCGCTGGGCCATTTCGCGAATCGCCAGCACGGTGGTGGCGGCGCGGGTGCGTGAGGCGCTCTTGACCTCCAACTGCCAGTGCTCGAAGTCGCATTTCTCGAACAATTCTTCCAGGCGTGGAATGGGGCAGGGGCTGACCCAGCCCGGCCCGCCCTTGCGGGCGTCGTAGGTCACCAGTTCGGCGGCGCTGTGCTCTACCACCTTGCCGCGTCGATCGGTGGTGCGCTTGAGGGTCGGGTCGTGGATCACCATCAGTTCCCCGTCCATGGACAGGTGCAGGTCGAGCTCGCAGCGGCGCACGCCGTGCTTGAGGCATTCCTGGAAGCTGGTCAGGGTGTTTTCCGGCGCTTCGCCCTTGGCGCCGCGATGGCCATAGATCAGGGTCACAATTGCTCCTTCAAGGGGGTGGTTGTTCTTCAGGGAGGGCCGGCGCAGGGTTCAGCCGGCGGCTGGGTCGTTCTGTTCCCGGGCCTGGCGGCGTTGCTGGGCCTGTTTCTGCAGGATGTAGCGGGCCAGCAGCTGGCGCTGGGAGTCGGTCAAGGCTTCGAACTCGGTGCCGATCTCGAAAGTGCCGAAACCCTGGGGTTCGCAGTGGGTGACCTTGGCCCGCAGCAGCAGGCCCAGGGCCTGGGGCATCAATAGCAGCTTCACCGCCAGCTGGCTGCCGGAGGGATAGCACTGGTGATGGCTGAACTCGATGCCGCCTTCGGAGAGGATCACCCGCTGCGGTTCGCCGAACTTGCCCTGTACGGTCTGGGCCACCACCTGGCCGAGCAGGTCGATGCGCTTGTTCATAGCCTTGAGATAGCTGGCCAGGGTGCGATCGCGCTCGCTGACCTGGCGTAGCAGGTGCTGGGATTCGAATTCGCTCAGGTGCAATTCGCTGAGCAGATTGAACAGCACGGATTCATCCTGCAACACTTCCTTGCTCGCCGCATCGTGGGCGGACAAGGGGCTAATTTCCAGTGCGATCGTGTCCTCGATACGGTAGTATTCGCGGCGATCTTCTTCATCTAATGTCGACATGGCGAACCCATGGTAGAGGCGGTGGTCTGAGTGTAAAGCTGCTTACCAGGCCTCGCCACAAGGACGTCTTCTTTTCCTCCGAACAAGCCCCGACATGTTCAGACCTCTGTTTGCTTTCATCGGCACGCGTTATACCCGTGCAAAGCGTCGCAACCATTTCGTGTCATTCATTTCCCTGACTTCGATGATCGGCCTCGCCCTCGGCGTGATCGTGATGATCGTGGTGTTGTCGGTGATGAATGGCTTCGACCATGAGATGCGCACCCGCGTGCTGGGCATGGTGCCCCATGCCACCATCGAATCCGGCGAGCCCATCAGTGACTGGCAGGGCCTGGCCGCCAAGGTCAAGGCCAATCCCCAGGTGCTGGCGGTGGCTCCCTTCACCCAGATGCAGGGCCTGTTGACCAACAACGGCCAGGTGCAGAAGGTGTTGCTCAATGCCATCGACCCGGCCCAGGAGCGCCAGGTCTCGATCATCGACCACTTCATGCAACAGGGGCAGCTCGATGCCCTGGCGCCCGGCAGTTTCGGCATCGTCATCGGTGACAAGGCCGCCAACAAGCTGGGCGTCGGCCTGGGCGACAAGCTGACCTTCGTCGCCCCCGAGGTCTCGGTGACCCCGGCGGGCATGTTCCCGCGCATGAAGCGCTTCACCGTGGTGGGTATCTTCCACGTTGGCGCCGGCGAGATCGATGGCTACCTGGGCCTGACCAACCTCCAGGACCTGGGCCGCCTGCACCGCTGGAAACCGGACCAGGTCCAGGGCTTGCGGTTGAAGTTCGACGACCTGTTCCAGGCGCCGCGCACGGCCTGGCAGATCGCCCAGGAGCTGGGCGAGAACCATTTCTACGCCCGTGACTGGACCCGCACCCACGGCAACCTGTACCAGGCCATCCGCATGGAAAAAGCCATGATCGGCCTGTTGCTGTTGCTGATCGTCGCGGTCGCGGCTTTCAACATCATCTCCACCCTGGTGATGGTGGTGAACGACAAGAAGGGCGACATCGCCATCCTGCGTACCCTGGGTGCCACGCCGGCGACCATCATGGCGATCTTCATGGTCCAGGGTACGGTGATCGGCGTGGTCGGCACCCTGATCGGCGCCGTGCTGGGCATGCTCGCGGCGTTGAATGTCAGCGCTGCGATCGCCGGCCTCGAGCGCCTGATCGGACACAAGTTCCTCAATGCCGACGTGTACTTCATCGACTACCTGCCGTCCCAACTGATGGCCGAGGACGTGTTGATGGTCTGCGGTGCGGCATTGGTCCTGAGTTTCCTCGCCACCCTGTATCCTGCCTGGCGTGCGGCGCGCACCCAGCCTGCGGAGGCGCTACGTTATGAGTGAGTTGGGCATGAGTGAAAAAGCAATCCTGAGCTGCCGCGACCTGGGCAAGTCTTATGAGGAAGGCCCGGAGTCGGTGGTGGTCCTGTCCGGCCTGCAACTGGAACTGCATCCGGGAGAGCGGGTAGCCATCGTCGGCAGCTCCGGTTCCGGTAAAAGTACCTTGCTCAACCTGCTGGGCGGCCTGGATACCCCTTCCAAGGGCAGCGTCTGGCTGGCCGGCGAGGAGCTCTCGGCCCTCGGCGAGAAGGCCCGCGGCCAGCTGCGCAACCGCGCCCTGGGCTTCGTCTACCAGTTCCACCACCTGTTGCCGGAATTCACCGCCCTGGAGAACGTCTGCATGCCGCTGCTGATCGGTCGTACACCGATCCCGGAAGCCCGCCAGCGGGCCACGGCGCTGCTGGAGCGGGTCGGCCTGGCCCATCGCCTGGAGCACAAGCCCGCCGAGTTGTCCGGCGGTGAGCGCCAGCGCGTGGCCATTGCCCGCGCCCTGGTGAACAAGCCGGGGCTGGTGATGCTCGATGAGCCCACCGGCAACCTTGATTCCCATACCGCCCAGGGCATCCAGGACCTGATGCTGGAGCTCAGCACTTCGATGCGCACCGCCTTCCTGGTGGTGACCCACGACATGAGCCTGGCCCGGCAGATGGATCGCGTATTGCACCTGCAAGAAGGTCACCTGGTCGCGATCTGAGGCGACCGCACGCGGCGCCGGCGGCTCGTCGGCCGGCGCCGGGTCATTAATCTTTTCAGGGTGCCTTGCCCATGTTCCGACCCTTATCGATCTTTATCGGCACGCGCTACACCCGCGCCAAGCGGCGTAACCGCTTCGTTTCCTTCATCTCCATGACCTCGATGATCGGCCTTGCCCTGGGTGTGCTGGCGATGATCGTGGTGCTCTCGGTGATGAACGGCTTCCAGCGGGAAATGAGCTCGCGGATCCTCGGCATGGTGCCCCATGCCACCATCGTCGGGATCAAGCCCATCGACGACTGGCAGCCGGTGGCCGCCGCAGCCTTGAGCAATCCGCAAGTCACCGCGGCGGTGCCGTTCACCGAAATGGAGGGCATGTTGTCCTACAAGGGGGCGATGCAGCCGATCCAGATCAGCGGCATCGACCCGGCCCAGGAAGGCAAGGTCTCCATCGTCGCCCAGCACATCGTCCAGGGCAGCCTGCAAGACCTGAAGCCCGGCGAGTTCGGGGTGGTGATCGGCGAGATCACGGCCCGGCGGTTTCGCCTGAATGTCGGCGACAAGCTGACCCTGATCGTGCCGGAAGTCAGCACGGCGCCCGGTGGTATCACCCCGCGCATGCAGCGCCTGAATGTGGTGGGGGTATTCAAGGTCGGTGCCGAGCTGGATGGATCCATGGGCCTGATCCACGTGGCCGATGCCGCTGAAATGCAGCACTGGCAGCCCAACCAGGTGCAGAGCGTGCGCCTGGCGGTGAAGGACCTGTATGCCGCGCCGCAGGTTTCGGCGAGCATCGCCAAGGGCCTGGGAGCGGACTTCAGGGCCGATGACTGGACCCATACCCAGGGCAGCCTGTTCAGCGCGATGAAGATGGAAAAGACCATGATCGGCCTGCTCCTGCTGATGATCGTCGCGGTGGCGGCCTTCAACATCATCGCCACCCTGATCATGGTGGTGAACGACAAGGGCGCGGATATCGCGATCTTGCGCACCATCGGCGCCACTCCGCGGCAGATCATGGCGATCTTCATGGTCCAGGGGACGGTGATCGGCATCGTCGGCACCCTGATCGGCGGCGTGCTGGGCGTCCTGGCGGCGCTCAACGTGAGCGAGCTGGTGGGCTGGCTCGAACGCCTCAGCGGCCAGCAGATCTTCAGCTCCGACGTGTACT
Source organism: Pseudomonas sp. MSSRFD41 (assembly GCF_014230245.1). Classification (NCBI taxonomy): domain Bacteria; kingdom Pseudomonadati; phylum Pseudomonadota; class Gammaproteobacteria; order Pseudomonadales; family Pseudomonadaceae; genus Pseudomonas; species Pseudomonas sp. MSSRFD41. Next base: position 216,569 of record NZ_JACKZK010000010.1, read on the forward strand.
TCGTCAGCAACCTGCCTTCGGAACTGCAGGGCGGCGATGTGGCGCTGATCTGCAGCGCCGGGTTCATCCTGAGCTTCCTGGCGACCGTCTATCCTGCCTGGCGCGCCTCCAAGGTCGAGCCGGCCCAGGCGCTGCGCTACTCCTGAGCCCCGGCCCCCTGCGCTGCGCGATGGCGCGGGGGCTCAGGCTTGCTTGGGCAACTCGATCACGAAGCGAGTCCAGCCCGGGCCGGATTCGCAATGGATCTGCCCGCCATGGGCGCGGACTATCGACTGGGTGATGGCCAGCCCCAGCCCCGCATGTTCGCTGCTGCCTTCACGGCGCGTCGGATCGGCCCGGTAGAACCGGTCGAACAGGCGTGGCAGCACGTCCTTGGCGATACCTTCGCCGCTGTTCTCGATACTCAGTGACAGGTTTTGCGGCCGATCGCTGATCCGCACCTGCACCGTGCCGGCAGCGGGAGTGAAGCGCAGTGCGTTGTCCAGCAGGTTGGACAGGGCCCGGCGCAGCATACTGCGGTCCCCGGAAATCCGGGCGCTGCCCTCGCGGCTGAGGTGGACTTGCGCGTCCTCGGCCAGGGGGCCGTAGAACTCCAGCAGCATGTCGGTCTCCTGGGCCAGGTCGAGCATTTCCCGTCGGGGGGCCAGCAGGCCATGGTCGGCCTTGGCCAGGTACAGCATGTCGTTGACCAACTGCGCCATCCATTGCAGCTCTTCGAGATTGCTGTGCAGGGCCTCGCGGTAGTCCTCGATGGGCCTGGGGCGGGTCAGGGTGACCTGGGTATGGGTCAACAGGTTGGACAGCGGCGTGCGCAGTTCATGGGCGATATCGGCGGAGAAGGCCGAGAGCCGCTGGAACGACTCGTCGAGGCGGCCGAGCATGGCGTTGAAGCTGCCGGCCAGTTCCGCCAATTCGGCGGGCATCTGCTCCGCCGACAGGCGTTGGTTCAGGGAGTTGGCGCAGATGCCGGCCGCCACGCTGCCCATGCTGCGCAACGGGCGCAGGCCGCTCCGGGCCGCCCAGGCGCCGAGCAGGGCCGTGGCCAGTGCCGACAAGCCTACGGTGAGCCAGATCAAGTGCTGCATGCGTTGCAAGAAGTGCTGGTGATGGGTGATGTCCAGCAGCAAGGTCAGCCGTGGCGAGTCCGGCTGGCCGGGCACCAGCGCTGCGTTGTAGACCCGATAGGCGGTTCCGGCCAGGTCCAGGCTGTGCAATCCGGGGCTGGTGGGCAGCGGGGCGGCCAGGGTTGGCAAGGTATCGAACCAGGCCTGGCCATCGGCGGCGCCCACACGCAGCGCCAGGTCCGGCTGGTGCTGCAGTTCATCCTGCAGTCGTGGCTGGTGGCGGGGAAAGTCCGCCGCCGTGGTGACGTCCTGCAAGGCGCTGCGCAGGGCGATCAGCTTGCCTTCCAGCAGTTGCTGGTCCAGCTCGACGAAGTGCGCCTGGCTGGCCCGGTTGAAGAGTATGCCGGCCAGCAGCGAGACCACGGCGGTGCAGGCGGCGAACAGCAGCGCCAGGCGCCCGCTCAAGGACAGGCGGCGCATCAGGCCTGGCGCTCTTCGAGCACATAACCCATGCCGCGCACGGTATGGATCAGCTTGTTGGAGTAGTCGTCATCGATCTTCAGGCGCAGGCGGCGGATCGCCACTTCGATGACGTTGGTGTCGCTGTCGAAGTTCATGTCCCAGACCTGGGAGGCGATCAACGACTTGGGCAAGACCTCGCCCTGGCGCCGCAGGAGCATCTCCAGCAGGGCGAACTCCTTGGCGGTCAGGTCGATGCGCTGGTTGCCACGCTCCACCCGGCGCCGGATCAGGTCCAGGCGCAAGTCGGCCAGCTGCAGGCTGGTTTCCTGGGCCGCGCTGCCGCCCCGGCGCAGCAGGCTGCGAACCCGGGCCAGCAACTCGGAGAAGGCGAAGGGCTTGACCAGGTAGTCGTCGGCGCCCAGTTCCAGGCCATGTACCCGGTCTTCCACCGCGTCGCGGGCGGTGAGGAACAGCACCGGCATCTCCAGCCCGGCTGCCCGCACCGCTTGCAGGATCTGCCAGCCGCTACGGCCGGGAAGCATCACATCGAGAATCAACAGTGCGTAGTCGCCGGTCAGCGCCAGGTGCTGGCCGGTATTGCCGTCGGCCACCAGCTCGGTATTGAAGCCGGCCTCGCTCAGGCCCTGGCGCAGGTAGTGGCCGGTCTTGGGTTGGTCTTCGACGATCAATAACTTCATGGCGGGACTCTTGGCATATGGAACCGGGGCTTTATACCTTGCAGGGGCGCTGCGCAGGTGAAGCTGACAAAGTTGTAATCTACTTGTCAGCTGGCTGGCAGCGGTCCGGCCCTAGAGTGTGGCACAGGCTCAATTGTGTTCTTGTCGGGGTTTGATGATGAATCTGCAAAAGTTGTTGTTGCAAAGCCGTTCCGTGCTCGGTGCCTGCCTGATGCTGGTGGGGGCGCCGCTCTGGGCGTCGCCGGCCACGTCCTATGATTTCGGCCAGCCGGCCGCGGCGGCCAAGGCCACGCGCAGTGTCGAGGTGGTGATGGGGGACATGACCTTCAGCCCCAAGGCGCTGGAGGTCAAGGCCGGCGAGACTGTGCGTTTCGTGCTGATCAACAAGGGCCAGCTATTGCATGAGTTCAACCTGGGGGACGCGGCGATGCATGCCCGGCACCAGCAGGAAATGCTGCAGATGCAGCAGAGCGGCATGCTGACCCCCACCGGCATGAAGGCCATGGAGCACGGCTCGATGGACCATGCCTCGATGGGACATGGCTCCATGCCCGGCATGGCCCAGGGCATGCAGCACGACGATCCCAATAGCGTGCTGGTGGAACCGGGCAAGCAGGCCGAACTGACCTGGACCTTCAGCAAAGGCGGCAGCCTGGAGTTCGCCTGCAATGTTCCCGGGCACTACCAGGCCGGGATGGTCGGCAAGCTGACGGTCAGTCCATAGCGGTCGGGGCTCAAAGGCGGGAGCAAAGGCTGTTAGAATCCGCTGATTCTTCAGTCAGGTTTCCGCCATGCATCCCGCAGCCGAACATTCGCCGCTGGGCAAGTCCAGTGAATACATCTCCACCTACACGCCATCGTTGCTGTTCCCCATGCCCCGGGCGGCGAAATGGGCCGAGCTGGGCTTGAGCGCCGAGACTCTGCCCTACCAGGGCGTGGATTTCTGGAACTGCTTCGAGCTGTCCTGGTTGCTGCCTTCGGGCAAGCCGGTGGTGGCCATCGGCGAGTTCAGCATTCCCGCCGATTCACCGAACATCATCGAGTCCAAGTCCTTCAAGCTCTACCTCAACTCGCTGAACCAGACGCCGTTCGCCGATCGGGCCACGCTCGAGGCGACCTTGCGCAAGGACCTTTCGGCCGCTGCGGGCAAGCCGGTGACGGTGCATGTCCGCAGCCTTGGGGAAGTCGAGGCGCAAGGCCTGGTGGCGCTGCCGGGCGTGTGCATCGACGATCTGGATATCAGCGTCGACAGCTACGAGCACCCGCGTCCCGAGCTGCTGCGCTGCGACAGCTCGCGGGTGGTGGAGGAGAGTTTGCACAGCCATCTGCTCAAGTCCAACTGCCCGGTGACCAGCCAGCCGGACTGGGGCAGCGTGGTGGTGCAATACCGTGGTGCGGCCCTGGATCACGCCAGCCTGCTGGCTTACCTGGTGAGCTTCCGCCAGCACTCGGACTTCCATGAGCAGTGCGTGGAGCGGATCTTCCTCGACCTGCAGCGCCTGCTCCAGCCGGAGAAGCTCACTGTCTACGCGCGCTACGTGCGCCGCGGCGGGTTGGACATCAACCCTTACCGCAGTACCGAAACGGCGGACTTCGCCAATCACCGGTTGGTGCGCCAATAAGCCAAAGCCCCGCTCTCATGGCGGGGCTTTGCATTTGGAGGGGCGTCGAAGGTCGATCAGATGCCGATGTTGCCCAGGGTCTGGACGATATTGCGCAGGGTTCCGGCGATGGCCGGGTGCTCCAGTTCGAAGCGCTCGACCGCCAGGTTGACACCATCGGCGAGGCTGGTGTCGTGGGTGCTGTTCTCCAGCTGGAGCTGCAGCTCGATCTGCTGCATCAGTGCTTGCAGGTTCTCGCGTTCGGCCGGCGACAGCGGCGGGTTCTGTTCCAATTGCTCGCGCAGGGTATCGAGTTGTTGTTGCAGTTCGCGGGCAGGCATGGCGTTCTCCCTTCATTGATAGGCAGAGGGATGGACCGCGTGCCAAAGGCAAAGGTCCATGCCCACAGGATTTAGATTAATCCACCCGCAAGCGCCGTGCATGATCTTGATCAACAGGCGTATTTCAGGGTTTTTCCCCCTTGAGCCTTCGCAGCCCGATGTCTTCCAGGCAGGTGGTCAGTTCACCCAGGTGGTCGATCACCGAGTGTACCCCCAGGCCGAACAGTTGCACCGTCGCCTTGCCGCGCTTGAGCTCGCGCTCCTGCTGGCTCAGGGCCTGCCACTCGCTGGGAGACATGCCGCACAGCGAGCCGCAGGACGCGAGGCCGATGGTCCACAGGCCGGCATTGAGCCCCGATTGCAGCAAAGTCGGTTCTCCGCTCACCAGCACGCAACCGTCCAGGCCCTTGACCTTGAGTGCCATCAAGGCCTGCCAGCAAGCGTCGGGAGCGGGCCAGGGGGTGGTGGCTGCAGGAGCCGGCTCGATCCATTCCGGCAGGATGGCGGCCAATTGGCGAGTGCTGGTGGCAGGTAGCTGTTCCAGCCAGGCACAGGGTATGCCTTGTCGTTCCAGGTGATGCAGGCTTTCCAGGGCGCCGGGCGTGGCCTGGAGTCGTTCCGGGGTGGGTTGCCATGCCGTTTGCAGGCGTGACAAGGCACCGAAGTCCACCAGGCAGCCGCTGAGCCCGAAAAGCACCGCAGTCAGGGAGCGGGAGGGGGGAGCAGGGGGGGCGAGGTGGGGCATGGCGGCATCCTTGAAGTGCCTTCCGAAACTAGCGGCAGAACATGACATCAAGGTTACAACCAGGTGAACGCCCGGCCGATTCGCTCGCACGGCCTGCGCCGATGCTGCCTAAAGCGGCACATCCGTTTTATACTCCGGGCCTAACCTCAGGGCATGACCCCATGAGAGAACAAGCCGAGGAGTTTCCTGCGATGCGCTGGAGCCGTTATCTAGTTCCACTGTTTATGAGTGCCGGCGTGACGCTGGCTCCCCTGGCCGTCCAGGCGGCGGAGGAGGATCCGTGGGAAGGTGTCAACCGCCCGATCTTCACCTTCAACGATACCTTGGACACCTATGCCTTGAAACCATTGGCCCAAGGCTACCAGGCGGTCACGCCGCAGTTTCTGGAGGACGGCATCCACAACATGTTTCGCAACGTCGGTGACGTCGGCAACCTGGTCAACGACGTCTTGCAGGCCAAGCCCCATGCCGCCGGTGTCGATACCGCGCGCCTGCTGATGAATACAACCCTGGGCCTGGCCGGCTTCTTCGATGTCGGCACCAAGATGGGCTTGCAGCGCAACGACGAAGATTTCGGCCAGACCCTGGGCTACTGGGGCGTGGAAAGCGGTCCCTACGTGATGCTGCCGCTGCTGGGGCCGAGCACCTTGCGTGATGCGCCGGGCAAGTTCGTCGACAGCTACACCGAGCCTTATCGCTACATCAACGATGTTCCGGCCCGCAACATCGCCATGGGCGTGAACGTGGTCGACAGCCGTGCCAGCCTGCTGGCGGCGGACAAGCTGATCCGCGGCGACAAATACACCTTCATTCGCAATGCTTATCTGCAAAACCGCGAATTCAAGGTCAAGGATGGCAAGGTCGAAGACGATTTCTAGTATTTTCGAGGCTCTTGCGTTAACGAAAAGGCGGCCATGGGGCCGCCTTTTTCATGGGCTTTTTCACTGCAAGCAGGGTTAATTCATTTTAAGGATTGTAAGGCCAAGTTTCTGCCCGCCACCGTCCAGAGGCTTGATCCACACCACTTCGGTATCCGCCTCCAGTCCTCGAAGCGCCGTGTGCTCCGAATCGATGCGCACGCTCACTTGATCGCCGACCTGGAACGAGCGCGGTGCCTGGACTTGCATGCCACCGCTGGAAAGGTCGATGCAGACTGCTTCGATCACTTGTCCCTGGTGGATCAGGCTGATCTCGGCATCTACTCGCATGCGGATGTAATCGCGCTTTTCGCTATAGTCACGCTGATTCTGATTCATGGGGTCCATCCTGCAATTGAGTAGCGGTTTTAACGGTTTTTATAACTCTCGGTGATTTGTGGTGTAAAGACGCCAAGCGACCATCGGCATGAGCTTGAAACGCCCCGCGGATGGGAGTACCGTCTGCGCCTTAGAAGGGCACCTCTGACGGTCGGGCGTGCAGGATTCAAGATCCTGGCCTTGTCGGAGTGGCTAGAAAGCGAATCCAGTAGCATGCCTCTGGCTCATGGCCAAGCTAGCTACGCCAACCCAATTCTGGCGCCGTTTGCCCACATGCAAAAAACCAGTGCCACGCTGCTGATAATCGATGACGACGAAGTAGTACGCGCGAGTCTCGCGGCCTATTTGGAAGACAGTGGCTTCAGCGTACTGCAGGCTGCCAATGGCCAGCAGGGTCTTCAGGTATTCGAGCGCGATAAACCCGACCTGGTGATCTGCGATCTGCGCATGCCCCAGATGGGCGGTCTCGAACTCATCCGCCAGGTGACGGAACTGTCGTCGCAAACCCCCGTGATCGTGGTTTCAGGCGCTGGCGTGATGAACGATGCGGTGGAAGCCCTGCGCCTGGGCGCGGCGGACTATCTGATCAAGCCTCTGGAAGACCTGGCGGTACTCGAGCATTCCGTGCGCCGGGCGCTGGATCGTGCTCGCCTGCTGCTGGAGAACCAGCGCTACCGGGAAAAGCTCGAAGCGGCCAACCGTGAGCTGGAAGCCAGCCTGAACCTGCTCCAGGAAGACCAGAATGCCGGGCGCCAGGTGCAGATGAACATGCTGCCCACCAGCCCCTGGTCGGTCGATGGCTTCAGCTTCGCTCACCAGATCATCCCGTCGCTCTACCTGTCGGGGGATTTTGTCGACTACTTTCGTGTAGACGAGCGCCGGGTGGCGTTCTACCTGGCTGATGTTTCCGGTCATGGGGCGTCTTCGGCTTTTGTCACCGTATTGTTGAAGTTCATGACTACGCGCCTGCTGTTCGAGTCCAAGCGCAATGGCACCTTGCCGGAGTTCAAGCCGTCGCAGGTGCTGGGCCATATCAACCGGGGCCTGATCAGTTGTAAGCTGGGTAAACACGTCACGATGGTCGGTGGAGTCATCGACGAGGAGACCGGTTTGCTGACCTATAGCATTGGCGGGCACCTGCCGTTGCCAGTGTTGTATACACCAGGCAGCGTGCGCTATCTGGAAGGGCGCGGTCTGCCGGTAGGTCTGTTCGACGAAGCGACCTATGAAGACCACATCCTGGAATTGCCACCTGTGTTCAGCCTGTCGCTGATGTCCGATGGCATCCTGGACCTTTTGACCGAGCCTACACTCAAAGAGAAAGAAGCGGCCTTGCCTGAACGGGTGAAGGCTGCGGGCGGCAGCCTGGATGGCCTGCGGCAAGTTTTTGGATTGGCCACGCTAGGGGAGATGCCGGATGATATCGCCCTGTTAGTGTTGAGCAGGAACCTTTGATGAGTACCGGTAGAATCCAGTTCGCCGAGCAGGACGGCACTTTTGTCCTGAAATTCGTCGGTGAAGTGCGCCTGACCCTGTGTTCGGCGTTGGATGCGACTATTGAGCGGATCTTCACTGCGCTGAACTTTTCGGCGATCGTGATCGACCTGACGGAAACCCGCAGCATCGACAGCACTACCCTCGGCTTGCTGGCCAAGTTGTCGATCCTGTCGCGGCAGAAGGTTGGCCTGTTGCCCACCGTCGTCACCACCCACGAGGACATCACCCGGCTTCTGCAGTCGATGGGGTTCGACCAGGTGTTCAACATCGTCGATCGCCCAGTGCCGTGCCCGGAGTGCCTGACCGACCTGCCCTCCCAGGACCAGTCGGAAGAAGTGGTGCGGATCAAGGTGTTGGAGGCGCACAAGATCCTCATGGGATTGAACGATTCCAACCGTGAAGCCTTCCATGACCTGGTGAATGCCCTGGAGCGTCACTGACCGCCTGAAGCTGGCCGATGAAAAAGGGCGAACCCGTGAGGGTTCGCCCTTTTTGCGTTCATGCCTTTCGTTCACTCAGAGCTTGGCGGCCAGCAGCGCCTCGAGCTTCTCCTGGTCCCGGGCGAACTGGCGAATACCTTCGGCCAGTTTTTCGGTGGCCATGGCGTCTTCATTGGATGCCCAGCGGAACTGCGCTTCGTTGAGGCTCTGGCGAGCTTCGCCGGTCTTCCCTGGACTCAGCTTACGCTCCAGCTTGCCAGTGTCTGCTGCCAGTTTTTCGATCAGGTCCGGGCTGATGGTCAGGCGATCGCAGCCTGCCAATTGCTCGATCTGGTTGAGGTTGCGGAAGCTGGCGCCCATGACCACGGTCTTGTAGTCGTTGGCCTTGTAGTAGTTGTAGATACGGGTCACCGATTGCACGCCTGGATCGTCGGAGCTGGTGTAGTCATTGCCGGTGGCCTTCTTGTACCAGTCGTAGATCCGACCCACGAATGGCGAGATCAGGAAGACCCCGGCATCCGCGCAAGCCACTGCCTGGGCGAAGGAGAACAGCAGTGTCAGGTTGGTCTGGATGCCTTCGCGTTCCAGCTTCTCGGCGGCCCGGATGCCTTCCCAGGTGGAAGCGATCTTGATCAGCACTCGATCGCGACCTACACCGGCCTTTTCGTACAGGTCGATCAGGCGATGGGCTCGCTTGAGCATGGCATTGGTGTCGAAAGACAAGCGGGCGTCGACCTCGGTGGAGATCCGGCCCGGGATCACCTTGAGGATCTCCTGGCCCACGGCAACGCCAAAACGGTCGCTGGCCAGGCCGACATCGCCCTTGCAATCGCCGACGCTGGTGCCGAGCAGGTCGGCATAACCGGGAATGGCCGCAGCCTTGAGCAGCAGCGAGGGGTTGGTGGTGGCATCCACCGGCTTGACCCGGGCGATGGCGTCGAAGTCGCCGGTGTCGGCCACCACGGTGGTGATTTTCTTCAGTTGTTCCAGCTTGGAAGTCATGAGCGTGCTCTGTCCTATGGGTCTGATGACATTACCCGAGCGCTGGCAGGCGCTCAAGGGCGCGGAATGCTTGCGATGGCCCCGAAAACCATGACCTGAAAACAGATGTTTGAGTGTCGGGACACGGTCCAGATAAATACGATGCCAAAACCCGGATCAGGTTCAATCCGCCTGACGCCTAGCGTCCTTCCAGCAATTGGCCGGCCTGGTCCAGCAGGGCCAGCGGATCCTTGGTCTTGTGGATATCCACCGACAACAGCTGGCGGAATTTGCGCGCCCCGGGGAAGCCGCTTCCCAGGCCCAGGACATGGCGAGTGATATGGTGCATGGCGCCACCGCTGGCCAGGTGTTCGGCAATGTAGGGCCGCAATTGCGCCAGGGCCTCGGCCCGGGAAATCACCGGCGCGCCGCTGTTGAACAGTTGTTGATCCACCTCCGCCAGCAGATAGGGGTTGTGGTAGGCCTCGCGGCCCAGCATCACCCCATCGAAGGTCTGCAGATGTTCATGGCAGGCCTCCAGGGTCTTGATCCCGCCATTGAGGATGATCTCGAGCTGCGGGAAGTCCGCCTTCAGTTGCGCTGCCACTTCGTAGCGCAACGGCGGGATCTCGCGGTTCTCCTTGGGGGACAGGCCTTCAAGGATCGCGATCCGGGCATGCACGGTAAAGCTCGTGCAGCCGGCCTCATGCACCTGCCCAACGAAATCGCATAGTTCTGCATAGCTGTCCCGGCCGTTGATACCGATCCGATGCTTGACCGTCACCGGGATCGACACCGCGTCGCGCATCGCCTTTACACAATCGGCCACCAGCGCCGGATGAGCCATCAGGCAAGCGCCGATCATGTTGTTCTGCACGCGGTCGCTGGGGCAGCCAACGTTGAGGTTGACCTCATCGTAGCCATGCTCCTGGGCCATTCGCGAGCAGGCGGCGAGGTCCGCCGCAGTGCTGCCGCCCAACTGCAGCGCCAGCGGATGTTCGGACTGGTGATAACGCAGGAAGCGCTCATGATCGCCGTTGAGCAAGGCGCCCGTTGTGACCATCTCGGTATAGAGCAGGGTGTGCTTGGACAGCAGTCGCAGGAAATACCGGCAGTGGCGGTCAGTCCAATCCATCATCGGTGCAACGCTAAACCGCC